>NZ_JBLYQK010000029.1:3662-28335 GCF_048799765.1 Brevundimonas sediminis | reverse complement strand
GGCGCCTTCCGCCGGAGCCGCTTCGCCCTCGGCCGCGGCCTCGCCTTCCGCCGGAGCGGCGGCGCCGGGCTGGCGCGCGGGATCCGGCGCCGGGATGCCGTAGCCGCCCGAGCCTTGCGTCCGCAGCCAGGCGATCAGGTCGATGCGGGTCTGCTGGTCACGAATGCCGGCGAACGACATCTTGGTGCCCGGCACGTAACGGGCCGGAGCGGTGATGAAGGTGTCCAGCTCGTCATAACCCCAGGTCGGCGCTTCGGCCTTGTGGGCGCTCATGGCGTCCGAATAGGCGAAGCCGGCGCGGTGCATCACCGGGCCGCCGACGACGCCCCACAGATTCGGGCCGATCTTGTCGGCGCCGCCCTGGTGCGCATCGTGGCAGGCTTGGCAGCGCGCGAAGGCGGCTTCACCCTTGGCCAGATCGGCGATCGGCAGGACGGTGCCCCAATCCGGCGGCAGGACGGCTTCCTCGGCGCCGCCGGCGGCTTCTTCCGGCGCGTCAACGAAGTAGCCCATCTTCTCAGGGGCTTCGCTGTGGTAGATCGCGCCGGTCACCTGCTGCACGCCGACGATGACGAAGGCGACCGCCAGACCGGCGCCGAAAATCTTGTTCCACTTCAGATCGCCGCTCATCGCGTCGTCGCATCCCGTAAGTTAGGGCCCGGCCGCGTGAACGGCGGGCGAATTCTTGCGTGGGCGTCTCTTACACGCTAGCGCGGCCTTCGCAACCGGCGCGAAGCGACCTTTCATCGCGTGCGGCGTCGCAGGCAGCAAGGCAGACCGATGAATCCCCTGATATTGATTCCCGCTCGCATGGCGGCGACCCGTCTGCCGAACAAGCCGCTGGCGGACATCGGCGGCAAGCCGATGATCGTGCGGGCCTATGAACAGGCCGCCCTGTCGGGCCTGCAGGTGGCGGTCGCCGCGGGCGATCAGGCCATTGTAGACGCCGTCGAGGCCATCGGCGGCGTCGCCGTCCTGACCGATCCCGACCTGCCGTCGGGCTCGGACCGCATCCGCGCGGCGCTGGAGGCGATTGATCCGGACGGCGCCTTTGACGCCGTGATCAATCTGCAGGGCGACATGCCCTTCGCCGATCCCGGTCTGGCCACCGCCTGCGCCGCCCTGCTGCACGGCCAGCCGGAGTGCGACATCGCGACCCTGGTGGCGCCGGAAGCCGACGTGTCCGACCGGTCCAACCCGGATGTGGTCAAGGCCGTGCTGGCCCTGCCCGAGGGCGAGCGCCACGGACGCGCCCTCTATTTCACTCGCTCGACCCTGTACGGCGACGCCCCCGTCTGGCGGCACATCGGCCTGTACGGCTACCGCCGCGAGGCCCTGCTGAAATTCTGCGCCGCCCCGCCGTCGCCGCTGGAGAAGCGCGAAAAGCTGGAACAGCTCCGTGCGCTCGAAATGGGGCTGCAGATCTGGGCCGCCGTCATCGACGAGGCGCCGCTGTCCGTCGACAATCCGGCGGATCTGGAAGCCGCGCGGGCGCTGGCTTGAGGAATTAGGTCGTAGGGCTTGGGAACTGGAGGGCAGATGAACCCGAAGCCCCAAGCCCCAAGCCCTCACTCAGACGTCGAACCCGTCCACCCACGCCTGAATCAGGGTCCGCGCGATCGCGACCCTCGGCGGCGCCTTGATCGACGGGTGGGTCCCGGCCAGCACTGCGGCGGCTTCCGTCCGCGTCAGCCAGGCCACCGCCTCCAGCTCCGTCTGGTCCGGCCGGGCGTCGTCCGAGTCCACCTCGGCGAACAGGCCGATCATCAGCTGCGACGGGAAGGGCCAGGGCTGGCTCGAATGGTAGCGGACCTTCGTCGCCGTCAGCCCCGCCTCTTCCGCGATCTCACGGGCGCAGCCTTCCTCGATGCTCTCGCCCGGCTCCAGGAAGCCCGCCAGCGCCGACATCCGGCCTTCGGGCCAGGCCGCCTGGCGGCCCAGCAGGCAGCGGTCTTCCGCGCCGCCCTTGTGGATCACCAGCATGATGGTCACCGGGTCGACGCGCGGGAAATGCTCGGTCCGGCAGGCCGGGCAGACGCGCTTCCAGCCGCCCGACGCCGTCTCGCTCTCGTGGCCGCAGGCCGCGCAGAAGCCGTGTCGCGCCCGCCAGTCGAACAGGCTCCTGGCCAGTCCCGCCATGGCCGCGTCGGCGCCCGACAGCACGCCCGCCGCCTCGCGCATGTCCATGAAGGCGCCCAGTCCACGCAGCGGCCCCTCGGCCGGGTCGAGCGGGCTCTCGACCTCCACCGCGAAGACCGGCGCCGCCTTCCAGAGACCCAGAAAGACTTCGCGGTCCGGTACGACGTCCCGCGCGTGGGCCAGCGACAGCCATTGCAGGCGCGGCCCGTCCGCATGGTCCTCGACCAGCGGCTTGCCCTGCCATATCGCCAGCGCCAGCGCCTCGGGATTGGCCTCCTGCTCGGCCAGCCAGGCGGGATCGTTCCGCCGGTCTCCCGCCCGGTCGAGCGGATTGCCGGCGAAGGTGTTCTGGATCGACAGGGGCATGGGCCTTCTCATATCCCCGGCGGCGGGCCATTGTCGCGTCTTATGGCCGACAATTCCGCCGACTTTCGCCCGACAGAGGATGACGTCTTCGGGCGGATCGCCGGCCGCTATGACCGGCTCTGCGACGTCTTCAGTCTGGGCATCCACCGGTTCTGGAAGTCCCGCATGGCGGCGCGGATCGCCGCCGAGCCCCCCGGCGTGCTCCTCGATCTGGCCTCGGGGACGGGGGACATTCCCTGCCGTCTCTGGCGCAGGCTGGGCGCGCGCCCGGGCGACTGGCGTCTTCGGGTCACGGATATTTCGCCGCAGATGCTGGCGATCGCCCGGGACAAGCTGGCCCGCGAGGGCGTGGTCGCCGACGTCGGCCTGCTGGACGCCGGCCGGATCGATCTTCCGGACGCCTCCGTCGATGTCGTCAGCATGGCCTTCGGGCTGAAGATCACCGACCGCTCCCGGGTGCTGCCCGAGGTCCTGCGCGTCCTGAAGCCGGGCGGCGTCTTCCTGTGCCTTGAAGCCTCAAGGGTCGTCGTGCCGGGCCTGCATCCGCTCTACCTGGCCTATATGGATCTCTGCATGCCGTGGATCGGGCGTCTCGCCACGGGCGGGGACGCCTCCGCCTACGGCTATCTGCTGCGCGGCATCCACGACTTCCCCGACCAGCGGGCGCTGGCCGCCGAACTGGTCCGCGCGGGCTTCGACAGCGTCCGTTTCGAGAACCTGTCCCTGGGCATCGTCGCCCTGCACAGGGCGGTGAAGCCGGCAGAGGCTTGATCTCCCCGGCCGGAGGGGTCATATCCCGTCACGGAGATCGCGGGCGAAGGCTTCGCCAACCTGGTCAGGGCCGGAAGGCAGCAGCCACAACGAATTCCCCTTCGGGTCGCGGTCTCCACCCTTTCCTGAAAACTCAGAGACCCTCGCGCAGGCGAAGCACCGAGCGCACGGCGCCGAGCATCAGCACGCCCGCGCCGTCCTCTTCGGTCGACAGGATGACATACAGGTCCCGCTGCCGGGCGACGGCCTCGATCTCGCCGCCGGCGAACTCTTCCAGCGCGGCTTCAGAGACGTACCGGCCATTGTCCAAGGAATAGAGCCACATCCGCCCTTCGTCCGGCGCTGCGGCCCGCTCTCCCACCAGGGCGGTCACGCGTTCCTCGGCCTGCGCAATGTCAAGGTCGGGCGAGATCACGCCGCAGACCTCCACCACGACGCTTTCGGCGCCCAGCATCTCCTCGCCGTCGCCCCAGCCGGTGAGAAGCAGCACGGGCGGGTCATCCGTCGCCGGGCCGCTGGCGAGGTCGAAATTGATATACAGCACCGCATCGCGAAGCTCGGCGTTCGCCGCCTCCCCGAGCGCCTCTCTCGGGATTTCACTCCAGCCGAGATCCGCGGCGGCGGCGTGCGCAGCCGCCCTGTCGCCCCTTTTGGCGACGCACAGGTCGATGAAGGCGCCGAACGGCTCGGCCGCGGCCGGCGCGGCGGCGAACAGCAGACCGGCGGCCAGCGCGGTCGCGGAAATAACCCTGAACATGTCGGTGACGGCTCCCCTTGCTAGGTACGGTAGCATGGGCTTTCGGTCTCACAACCCTTCGATGGCGACACGGCCGGGCCGGACCGCCCACAACTCCGTGCGCCAGCCCCTTCGCCCCGGCGGCCGGGCGGGTTAAGACGAGGATATGAGCGACGTGGACCCGAATCTCGACGGCCCTCCCTGGGACGAAGACGCCCCCGAGGCTGTGGAGGAGCGTGATCCCAACACCGACGACATGTTCGGCGCGCCCGCCCCCGCGCCTGAAGCGGCTCCTGCGCCGGAACCGGCGCAGGCCGTCGCGACCCGATCCGCGCCCGAAGCCGCCCCCGCCGAACCGGCCGCCGCCGACGACGCCTATCAGGTGCTGGCCCGCAAATACCGGCCGCGCACCTTCGAGGACCTGATCGGCCAGGAGGCCATGGTCCGGACCCTGACCAACGCCTTCGCTACGGGCCGGATCGCCCACGCCTTCATGCTCACCGGCGTGCGGGGGGTCGGCAAGACCACCACGGCCCGCCTGCTGGCCCGCGCCCTGAACAACGAGACCGACGTCATCGACCGCCCCTCGCTGGAGCTGTCGGCCCACGGCGTGCACGACGCCGCCATCATGGCCGGCCAGCACATGGACGTCATGGAGATGGACGCCGCCTCGCACACGGGCGTCAACGACATCCGCGACATCCTCGAAAGCGTCCGCTACGCCCCGGTCGAGGCGCGCTACAAGGTCTATGTCCTCGACGAGGTCCACATGCTGTCGACGCAGGCGTTCAACGCCCTGCTGAAGACGCTGGAGGAGCCGCCGCCCCACGCCAAATTCATCTTCGCCACCACCGAAATCCGCAAGGTGCCGGTGACCATCCTGTCCCGCTGCCAGCGCTTCGACCTGCGCCGGGTCGAGCCGGAAATCCTCGTCGAGCACCTCGGCCGGATCGCCGACCGCGAGGGCATGAAGATCGAGCAGGAAGGCCTGGCCCTGATCGCCCGCGCCGCGGAAGGCTCGGTCCGCGACGGCCTGTCCCTGCTGGATCAGGCCCTTGTCCAGGGCGAGCGCGGCGAGACGGTCAAGGCCGAGACGGTCCGCGACATGCTCGGTCTCGCCGACCGCACCCAGACCATCGCCCTGTTCGAGGCGATCATGGCGGGCCGCACGCCCGAGGCCCTGGAGCTGTTCCGCACCCTCTACGGCTACGGCGCCGATCCGGTTCAGGTGACCAACGACCTGCTCGAGCATTGCCACGCCGCCTCGGTGGCCAAGATGCTGGGGCCCAACGCCACCCGCCTCCCCAATGATCAGGCCCAGAAGCTGACGGCGCTCGGCGCGGTCATCTCGGCCGGCACCCTGTCGCGCACCTGGCAGATGCTGCTCAAGGCGCTGGACGAGGTCCGCCGCGCGCCCAATCCCGCCGACGCCGTGGAGATGGCCATCGTTCGTCTGGCCTACGCCGCCGACCTGCCGGGACCGGAGGAGGCGCTGAAGGCCCTGCGCGACGGCGAACCTGTCGGCGGCGGTCCGGGCGCGGGTCAGCGGATCAGCGGCGGCGGGGGCGGCGGCGCGTCCGCCCAACTGGCTGTGCGCCCCATGGCCGCGCCCGCCCTGCCGGACCCCCAGTCCTTCGAACAGGTCGTCGCCCTGATCGGCGAGAAGCGCGAGGTCGGGCTGCAGATGGACGTGCAGCGCTTCGTGAAGCCGGTCAGCTTCAAGCCCGGCGCCATCACCTATGAAAGCGCGCCCGGCGCCCCGATCGATCTGGCCCGCCGCCTGTCCGGCCGTTTGAAGGACTGGACCGGCCGCACCTGGCTGATCGCCGCCAACGGCCAGGGCGGCGGCGAGACCATCATCGAGCTCGACAAGCGCAAGCGGGCGCAGGAGCGCGCCGAGGTCGAGGCCGACCCCTTCGTCAAGGCGATCATGGAGGCCTTCCCGGGCGCGAAGATCGGCGAAATCCGCACGACCGCCGCGCCGGTGGAGCTGCCGGTGATCCCGGATGAGGCGGACGACGAGGACTGAGGGTCGAGGGTCGAGGCGGCTGCGCCGTCTTCCTTCCCTCGACCCTCGCCCCTACAGAACCTGCGCCGCCTCTTCGAACCCCAGCCGCGGCGAGCGCGGGAACAGGTTTTCGTCCGAGCCGTAGCCGATGTTCATGATGAAGTTCGGCTCGACGTTGGAATCCGGGAAGAACTCGGCCTTCACGGCGGCGGCGTCGAAGCCCGACATCGGGCCGACATCCAGACCCAGGGCCCGCGCGGCGATGGTCAGATAGCCGCCTTGCAGCGAGGCGTTGCGGAAGGCGGTTTCGCGGCGGCCGGCTTCATCCGCGAACCAGTCCTTCGCCCCCGGGGCGTGGGGGAACAGGGTCGGCAGGTGTTCGTGGAAGTCGATGTCCTGGGCGATGATCACCGTCACCGGCGCCTGGGCGGTCTTGGCCCGGTTGCCTTCGCTCATCAGCGGCACGAGGCGCGCCTTGGCTTCCGGCGAGGTCACGAAGACGAAGCGGGCCGGGGTGGCGTTCACCGCCGTCGGGCCGAATTTGGTCAGGTCGTACAGCTTGCGAAGCAGGGCGTCCGGCACGGGACGGTCCGTCCAGCCGTTGCGGGTGCGGGCTTCGGTGAAAAGTTGGGCGAGGGCGGCGTCGGAAAGCGGGGCGTCGCGGTCGGTCAGGGCGTCAAAGGCCATCGAAGGGTCCCTCCAGAATTTCAAACTGCAACAGTAGTGGATGCGAAATAGGAGGGTGCGGCATAATCGCCAAGGGGTTCTGGAACATTTTCTGTTACGGATCGCTGTTCGGCCGTGATCGAACCCCCTGTCGCCCACGCCGCGAACCGCCTATCTAGGGGGCATGAAAGATCTCAACGCCCTCATGCAACAGGCCCAGCAGATGCAGCAGCGTCTGCAGGACGCCCAGGCCAGAATGGCTGAAACCGCCGCCTCCGGTTCGTCCGGCGGCGGGCTGGTGACCGTCGCGCTCAAGGGCGCGGGCGAGATCACCGGCGTGACCATCGACGACAGTCTGCTGGTCCCCGGCGAGGGCGAGATCCTCGCCGACCTGATCGTCGCCGCCCACGCCGACGCCAAGCGCAAGCTGGACGAGGTCAACGCCGCCCTGATGCGCGAGGCCGCCGGCCCGATGGCGGGGATGAACATCCCCGGCATGCCCAAGCTGTTCTGACGCGGGTCGCGCCTTGGCCGCTTCCGCCGGACCTGAAATCGAGCGCCTGATCGCCCTGCTGGCCAAGCTGCCCGGCATGGGGCCCCGCTCGGCCCGCCGCGCGGCCCTGGCCCTTCTCAAGAAGCGCGAGCAGCTGCTGGTCCCTCTGGCGGCCTCCCTCGCCGAGACGGCCGAGAAGGTCGTGTCCTGCAGCGTCTGCGGCGCGCCCGACACCCGCGACCCCTGCTCGATCTGCTCGGACAGCGCCCGCGACAACGGCCTGATCTGCGTGGTCGAGGAGGCCGGCGCCCTGTGGGCCATGGAGCGGTCGGGCGCCTTCCGCGGCAAATACCATGTGCTGGGCGGCCTGTTGTCGGCGCTGGACGGGATCGGCCCCGACGCCCTGCGCGTCGCCGAACTGGTGGGCCGCGTCCGGGGCGGCGAGGCGCGGGAGGTGGTTCTGGCCCTGCCGGCCACCGTCGACGGCCAGACCACCGCCCACTACATCGCCGAACGTCTCGCCGGCTCCGGCGTCGAGATCACCAGCCTCGCCCGCGGCGTCCCGGTCGGCGGGGAACTGGACTGGCTGGACGACGGCACCATCGTCCAGGCGCTGCGGGCCCGCCGCCCGGCGTAATCCCGGGGCGCGGCGTCGCCAAATTCGCCAGAAACACGAATTTCTTGACTGTATAAATCTCCTGGTTGAACCTGCACCCGGGGCCGTTTGGGGTCCCTGGAGGAGGTCTTGATGCTGAAAACGATCGTTCTGGCTGCCGCGCTCGTCGTTGCCGCGACCGTGGTTCCGGTTCCCGGCTCCGACGCCCAGGCGGCGCGGGAAACCTACCGTCAGTGCATTCACAACATCGACAACGTCTGCCTGCCGCAGGGACCGCTGGGACCGATCCTGCCGGAGGCCGGCACGCCGGAATACGACGACTGGCAGACCTGTTCGGCTGCGGAAGCCGAGCGCTGCGCCAGCCTTCCCGACGCACCCTGATCCGATTTCCAGGACCGGGTGAAGCGGCGGCTCCGTCCCGGAGCCGCCGTTTCTTCTTCCGAGGCTACGTCCGGAAATGACGGACGGGCGGTCCAGACTGGCGCGATGAACCACAACCTCATGGACCCGGCCGGTAGACGATCTGGACGGTCTGGACGGTCCGGACGGTGTATTTCACGCCCCTCCACCGTCCTGCGCGTTCGTCGTCGTGGCGCGGTCCTCCGACTCCCGGTAAGGAACGGAGCATGAACGCCTCGCTTGTCGCCGCCCTCGCCGCCGCCGTTGTCGCCCTCATCGCGCTCGCCTGGGCCCTGATGGAGCGCCGCCGCGCCGCCGCGGCCGACGCCCGGGCCTGGGACCTGTCCCAGCGCTTCGCCGCCACCGAGGCCCGGCTGCATCTGGCCGAGGACCAGGCCGCCACCCAGGCCGAGCTCCTGCGCGCCCAGGCCGCCGAGTCGGCCCGCAGCGCGGCCGACGAGATGCTCAAGCGGACCGACGAGACCTTCCGCAACCGCGAGCTCCTGGCCCAGCAGCGGATGGACGCCCAGCTCAAGCCCGTGGCCGAGACCCTGGCGAAATTCCAGGAACAGGTCGCCGCGCTGGAGAAGACCCGCGCCGAGGAGACCGGCGGGCTCAAGGCGCAGCTGGCCCAGCTGATGACCGCCTCCACCGCCACGCGCGACGAGGCGCGCAAGCTGACCGAGGCCCTGCGCGGCAACACCGGCCGTCGCGGCCGCTGGGGTGAACAGACCTGCCGCAATGTGCTCGAGGCCGCCGGCATGGCCGGTCGGTTCGACTTCGAGGAGCAGAACTCCTCGGCCAACGACGAAGGCCGCCAGCAGCGTCCCGACTTCATCGTCCGCCTGCCCGGCGGCGGCATGTTCGTCATCGACGCCAAGGTGCCGCTGGCCTTCGACGACAGCGCCGACCAGGGCGACGAGGAGACCCGGGCCCACGCCCGCTCGGTCCGCATCGCAGCCAGCCTCAAGACCCACATGCGTCAGCTGGCGTCCAAGGCCTACCAGGACCAGTTCAAGCCCAGCCCCGACTTCGTCGCTCTGTTCGTGCCCGGCGACGCCTTCCTCGCCGCCGCGCTGGACCACGAGCCGAACCTGCTCACTGACGCCATGGCCTCGCGCGTGGTGATCGTCACCCCGACCACCCTGTTCGCCCTGTGCAAGGCCGTGGCCTACGGCTGGCGGGCCGAGGAGCAGGCGAAGAACGCCGAGGAGGTCGCGAAACTGGGCAAGCAACTCTATGCCCGTCTGTCCGTGATGGGCGGTCACGCCGCCTCGGTCGGCAAGGCGCTGGACGCCGCCGTCAACCGCTACAACCAGTTCGTCGGCTCACTGGAGAGTCAGGTCATGGTCTCGGCCCGGCGGTTCGAGGACCTGCAGGTGGATCACGAGGGCAAGGACATTCCCGAACTGCCGCCGGTCGAGCCCTCGCCCCGCGCCCTCAGCCGGCCGGAACTGGTCGAAAACGCCCGGCTCACGGCTCCGACCGACTCCTGAGACAAGTCTTGGCGTCTAATTGACAAGGGCGCTTGACATTGTCCCGGCGTGTTGTAAAACACACTTGTCAAAGAGACGCGGGAGCTTGTCATGTCGACTCCATCCAGAACCGGACGCCGGATCGCCGGTCCGAAGACCTTCCTGATGGTCATGGGCCTGTCCCTGGCCGCGGGCGCGATCGCGGGGGTCGGCAACGCCGTCGCCGCGGAATTCTCCGGCGCGGCGGCGTTCGCGGTCAGCATCGGACTCAACGCCGTCGCCATGGCCGTCTGCCTGCTGCTGGCCATCTGGTGGTGGCGGCGGCTCGACGAGGCGGCGCGTGAGGCCCACAAATGGGCCTGGTGGTGGGGCGGCTGCTCCGGCATGGCGGTCGGCGGCGTCCTGCTGCTGACCCTGCAGACGCAGGAGGTCGACATCGGCCTGTCCGGCATGCCTCCGGGCGAGGTCCTCGCGTTCGGTATGGCCGTGATGCTGGGCTTCCTGCTGGTCGGCTACGCCATCGGCTGGGTCGTCTGGTGGGCGCAGCGCCGATGAGGAGCCGCTCATGAACAACCGTCTCAAGGTCCTCCGCGCCGAGCGCAACTGGAGCCAGGCCGATCTGGCCGAGGCGCTGGGCGTCTCCCGCCAGACCGTCAATGCGCTGGAGACGGGTCGCTACGACCCCTCCCTGCCGCTCGCCTTCAAGATCGCCCGGGTGTTCGAACAACCCATTGAATCCATCTTTTCGGAATAGGCGGCGGGTCTGTCCCGTCGTCCTCATCCGTGACCCTTCCCAGGAAAGACCTCCGATGACCTTCGCCTCTCGCCTGATGTCCACCGCCGCCGCCGCCGGGCGCGTCACCCTCGGCTCCGTCCTCGGCCTCGGCCTCGCCGCCGCCATCGCCTTCCAGCCGGCCCAGGCCCTGGCCCAGAGCGCGGCGCCGGCGACCGCCGCCGCCACGCCGCGCGCCGAGGGCGCCGGTCCGGCCCTCTGGGTCGTGCGCGACGCCGACTCGACCATCTATCTGTTCGGGACGATCCACGTCCTGCGCCCCACCACCGCCTGGGCGACCGACCGGGTCGACGCCGCCTTCGACAGCGCGGACCAGATCTGGTTCGAGATCACCAACGCCGACGACCAGGCGGCGGCCCTGCCGATCATCCAGCGTCTGGGTCTGTCGCCGCAGACCCCGCTTTCCAGCCTCCTGACGCCCGAGGAAAAGGCCGAGCTGGACGCTGCCGCCGCCTCCGTCGGTCTGCCGGCGGCCCAGATGGACATCTTCCGTCCGTGGTTCGCCGGCCTGACCCTCAGCGTCGCCCCGCTGATCAAGGCGGGCTATGACCCGCAGTCGGGCGTCGAGCTGGTCCTGAAGGCGCGCGCCCAGGCGGCCGGCAAGCCGCTCCACGGTCTGGAGACGCTGGAGGAGCAGGTGGGCATGCTGGCCGGCATGCCCGAAGAGGCCCAGCTGGACTTCCTGCGCAGCACCCTGAAGACCTTCGACAACGCCACGACCGAGCTGGACCGCCTGGTCGACGCCTGGGCCGCCGGCGACGTGGCCGCCATCGAGCGCTACGGCGTCGACGACATGAAGGACGACCGCGAGCTCTATGAGGCTCTTCTGGTGCGCCGGAACACCAACTGGGCCGGCCAGATCCAGACCCTGCTCGACGGCTCGGGCACGGCCTTCATCGCCGTCGGCGCCGCCCACCTCGCGGGTGACGACAGCGTCCAGGCCATCCTCGAAGGCCGCGGCGTTCATGTCGAGCGGGTGGAATAGGGGGGAGGCTGGAGCGGGCAGCGGGAATCGAACCCGCACGAAAAGCTTGGGAAGCTTTCAGGCTACCACTACATCATGCCCGCGGAGCCGCCCCTGACTTAGGGCCAACGGCGTCCGACCTCAAGACGGGACGGCTCGAAAGGGCCGTCCCGTTGTCGTTTCAGTCCGCCTGATAGACGACCACGCCGTCGACCACGGTCAGGGTTGCGTGGCCCCGGGGGATGTCGGCGAAGGGCGCGGTCATCAGGTCGACGCTGAAGGCGGTGAAGTCGCCCCGCTTGCCGACCTCGATCGTGCCCAGCTCGGCCTCGCGGAACGAGGCCCAGGCGGGCCACAGGGTGAACATCTTCAGGGCCGTGGCCCGGTCGACCGCCTCGTCCGGGCGCCAGTCCGGGCCCTGGAAGCCGGACAGGTCCCGGCGGGCGACGGCGGCGTAGAACTCGATCAGCGGCGCGCCCCGTTCGACCGGCGCGTCCGAGCCGCCCACGACGATCACGCCCAGATCGCTCAGGCTGTGCCAGGCGTAGGCGCCGTCCAGTCGGGCGTCGCCCAGTCGGGCCGGGGCGAAATGCAGGTCGCCGATGGCGTGGCTCGGCTGCATCGAGGCGATGATCGGCAGGTCCCGGAACCGGTGATAGTCCGACGGGCGCACGATCTGGGCGTGCTCGATCCGCCAGCGCACATCAGTCCCGTTCGGGCGCTGCGACGCGGGCACGGCCGCAAGCGCTTCGGCGTACCAGTCGGCCACCGAGGCGTTGCCGCGATCCCCGATGGCGTGGGTCGCCACCTGGATGCCGCCCTTCAGCGCCGCTTCGTAGAGGGGGACGATCTCCTGTTCGGTGATCTGCATCAGGCCGGTGGTGTCGGGCCGGTCGGCGTAGGGGGCGAACAGGGCCGCCCCGCGGGAGCCCAGCGCCCCGTCGGCGTAGTATTTGATCGCCCGCGTGATCACCCGCCCGTCCGCGACGCTGCGCGGTCCGCCGGCGATCAGCTCGGCCGCCCCGTCGGGGGTGACGCTGTTGTACACCCGTAGCGGCGCCTCGCCCGCCTCGGCCATCTGCTCCAGCAGCGGGATGTCGCGCCACGGGGCGCTCATGAAGTGAACCCCGGTCCAGCCATAGGCGGCCTCAACCCGGAAGCCGGCGCGATAGGCCTCGCGCGTCGCGGCCGGATCGGCCTGCGGCATCAGTCCGGCGATCAGCTGTTCGGCGGCGTCGACCAGCAGGCCGGTCGGGGCGCCGTCAGCCCCCTTGAGGATCTCGCCCCCGGCCGGGGCGGCGGTCGAGGCGTCGATCCCGGCGGCGGCCAGGGCGGCGGTGGAGGCGACCACCGCGTGGCCGTCGGCGCGGCTCAGCAGCACCACCCGCCCCGGGGCGGCGGCGTCCAGATCGGCGGCGGTCAGGAACCGGCCTTCGGGCCAGTGGGTCTCGATCCAGCCGCGCCCGATGACGGGGCCGTCCGGATGCGACCGGGCCCAGTCGGCCAGCCTGGCCATCGCGTCGGCGACCGAGGTCGAGCCCTCCAGGTTCAGGGTCAGCTCGCGCCAGCCGACGCCGTCCAGATGGGCGTGGCCGTCGGTGAAGCCGGGGAAGAGGGCCGCGCCCTTCAGGTCGACGACCGTCAGGCCCGCCGCATCCGGCGCGCCGGCGGCGGCGCCGACGTAGCTGATCCGCCCGTCGCGCACCTGCACCACCTCGGCGGTCGGCGCGGCGTCGACGCCGGTGTGGATGGGGCCGCCGCGGATCAGCAGGTCCTGCGCCTGGGCGGTCGTCGCCGCGCCGGTCAACAGCAGGGCGAGAAGAAGGGTGTGCCGCATCATGTGACGGTTCCTTACAGGACGGGGCATCGGACTCGCCTTATCGCGAGGCCTGCGTCAAGGTCGTCCCATGACGCCGCTTGTCCTTCTCGTCGCCGCCCTGCAGGCCCCGCCCGCCGAACCGGTTCGGGCCGAGCTCTGTCTGGCCCATGTAAATCTTCTGATCGCGGACGCCATGCGCGAGACGGGGCGGGTCGCCGGCCCCAGCTGGTTCATTCGCGACTGGTGGGATGAGCGCACGCCCGAGCCGGGGGCGCCGGGCGCCCTGACCCGGGCGCAGCGGACGGCTCTCGAACAGGTCCTGATCGAGCGCCGGGCGGCGGACCCGCAGGGCTTCGAGGCGGAACGGAGCGCCTGTGTCCAGGAGGCGATCGACGGCGACGCCCTGCCGTAACCGCAAATGAAAAGGGGGAGGCCGGTCCGGCCTCCCCCCTCATTCATCAGGCTGCGGCCTTCTGGCCCGAGAACTTCCCGTAGAAGGTCTCGCCCCTGTCGGCCATGTCGCGCAGGAACTGCGGGACCTTGAAGCGGTCGCCGTAGCGTTCGGCGTATTCGTCCGCCTTCGCCACGAAGGCCTTCAGGCCGGTCTGGTCGATGAAGGTGATCGGGCCGCCGGTCCAGGGCGCGAAGCCCCAGGCGAGGATGGCGCCGACGTCGGCTTCACGCGGATCGTTGATCACGCCCTCATCCCAGCATTTCGCCACCTCAACGGCCTGGCGGTACAGCAGTCGCTGCTTCTGGTCGGCGACCAGTTCCGGGGTCGAGTCGTTGATCGTCACCGGCGCCAGTTCCGACAGGCCCGACCACAGCTTCTTGGGCTTGCTGTCGTAGTCGTAGAAGCCCTTGCCGTTCTTGCGGCCGTAGCGGCCCAGGTCCTCGACCATCTTGCGGACGATCTCGGCGCCCTGCAGCGGGACGTATTTGTCGCCCAGGTCGATCGCGGTCTGCTTGGCGACCTTGACCGACAGGTCCAGCGCGACGTCGTCGTGCATTTCCAGCGGGCCGCGCGGCATGCCGGTGGCGCGACCGATGTTGTCGATCAGGGCCGGGGCATAGCCTTCCTCCAGCATCGCCAGACCTTCGGCGACGTAGGTGGCGAAGCAGCGCGAGGTGTAGAAGCCGCGGCCGTCGTTCACGACGATCGGGGTCTTCTTGATCTTCAGGATGTAGTCCAGCGACTTGGCGATGGCCGCCTCACCGGTCTTCTCGCCCAGGATCACCTCGACCAGCATCATCTTGTCGACGGGCGAGAAGAAGTGGATTCCGATGAAGTCCTCGGGGCGCACGCTCGCCTCGGCCAGGCCGGTGATCGGCAGGGTCGAGGTGTTCGAGCCGAAGACGGCGCCCGGCTCCAGCTGGGCCTCGGCCTTCTTCGTCACTTCCGCCTTGATCTCGCGGTTCTCGAACACGGCCTCGATGACCAGGTCCGAACCCTTGATCAGGTCATAGTCGGTGGTCGCCGTGACCGAACCCAGCAGGGCGTCGAACTTCTCCTGGGTGATCGCGCCGCGCGACAGGCGCTTCTTCAGCAGCTCCTCGACGTGGGCCTTGCCCTTGTCGGCGGCTTCCTGGGTCTGGTCGATCAGGATGGTCTCGATGCCGGCCAGGGCCTGCACATAGGCGATGCCCGCGCCCATCATGCCGGCGCCCAGGACGGTGACCTTCTTCGGGTCCGACTTCGGCACGCCCGCCGGGCGGACGGCGCCCTTGTCGAGTTCCTGCTTCGAGAGGAACAGCGAGCGGATCATGGCCTGGGCCTGCGGCGTCATCAGGGTCTTGATGAAGTAGCGGGTCTCGATGCGCAGGGCCGCGTCCATCGGCACCTGAACGCCCTCATACACGGCCTTCATCAGGTTCAGTACGGCCGGGTAGTTGGCGTAGGACTGCTTGCGCAGCATGGCGTTGCCGACCACGAAGGTCTGCATGCCGGCCGGGTGGTAGGGGCCGCCGCCGGGCAGTTTGAAGGACTTCTCGTCCCACGGCTGCACGGCCTTGCCGCCGCCCTTGACCCAGGCCCTGGCGGCCTCGACTTCCGTGCCCTTGGCCACGACCTCGTGGACGACACCGGCGCCCTTGGCGTCGTTCGGACGCCACGGCTTGCCTTCGCTCATCGCCATCAGGGCGTTCTGCACGCCGATCAGGCGGGTCAGGCGCTGGGTGCCGCCGCCGCCGGGGAAGAGGCCGACCTTGATCTCGGGCAGGCCCAGCTGGATTTTCGAGTCGTCGCCGACCACGCGGTAGTGGCAGGCCAGCGTCAGCTCCAGGCCGCCGCCCAGGGCCAGGCCGTTGATGGCCGCGGCCACCGGCTTGCCGCAGGTCTCCAGCGCGCGCAGGGCGCCGTTCAGCTTCCAGCCGGCGTCATAGGCCGCCTGGAGGTCCGATCCGCCCAGCATGCCCGAGGCCATGTCGCCCAGGTCGGCGCCGGCGCAGAAGCCGCTGGCCTTGCCCGAGGTCAGGACCGCGCCCTTGATGGCGTCGTCGGTCCTGATGCGTTCGATCCATTCCGGGATCTCGGCCATGACCTTGCCGGTCAGGGTGTTCATCGAACGTCCCGGGACGTCGAAGGTGATCAGGGCGATGCCGTCGGCATCCACGTCGATCTTGAAGTTTTCCATGGTCAGTCGCTCCCGGATCAGACGCGTTCGATGACGGTGGCGGTGCCCATGCCGCCGCCGATGCAGAGGGTGATCAGGGCGGTCTCCTTGTTCGAGCGCTCCAGCTCGTCCAGGACCACGCCGGTGATCATGGCGCCGGTCGCGCCGAGGGGGTGGCCCATGGCGATGGCGCCGCCGCAGACGTTGATCTTGTCATGCGGGATGTCGAGGGCCTGCATGAAGCGCAGGACGACGGCCGCGAAGGCCTCGTTCAGCTCCCACAGGTCGATGTCGGCGGTGGTCATGCCCAGCTTACCCAGCAGCTTGTTGGCCACGAACTCCGGGCCGGTCAGCATGATCGACGGCTCCGAGCCGATCGAGGCGGCGCCGCGGATCTTTGCGCGCGGCTTCAGGCCCAGGGCCTTGCCGGCTTCCAGCGAGCCGATCAGCACGCCGGCCGAGCCGTCCACGATGCCCGAGCTGTTGCCCGGGGTGTGCACGTGGTTCACGCGCTCGATCTCGGGGTAGCGCTGGTTGATCACGGCGTCGAAGGCGAACTCGCCCATCTGGGCGAACGACGGGTTCAGCGATCCCAGGGTCTGCATGTCGGCGTTCGGGCGGACGGTCTCGTCATGGTCCAGACGGATCAGGCCCAGCTGGTCCTTCACCGGCACGACCGAACCCTTGAACCGGCCCTCGGCCCAGCTCTTCGCCGAGCGCTTGTGGCTTTCCACCGAATAGGCGTCCACGTCGTCGCGGCTGAAGCCCCATTTGGTGGCGATCATGTCGGCCGAGACGCCCTGCGGCACGAAATAGGCCGGGATGGCGATGGATGGATCGACCGGCCAGGCGCCGCCGTCCGAGCCCATCGGCACGCGGCTCATGGCTTCCACGCCGCCGCCGACGGCGAAGTCCGCCTCGCCGGCCTTCACCTTGGCGGCCGCCATGTTCACGGCTTCCAGGCCCGAGGCGCAGAAGCGGTTGATCTGCACGCCCGCGGTGGTCTGGGCCCAGTTGGCGTTCAGCACGGCCGTGCGGGCGATGTCCGCGCCCTGCTCGCCGATCGGGGCCACGCAGCCCAGGATGACGTCGTCCACCTTCGAGGTGTCCAGCCCGTTGCGGTCGCGGATGGCTTCCAGCACCTGGGTCGCCAGCGACAGGGCGGTGATCTCGTGCAGCGAGCCGTCCTTCTTGCCCTTGCCGCGCGGGGTGCGCACGGCGTCGTAGATGTAGGCGTCGGCCATGGAGAAGATCCTTCTCTGGATGTCCCCCTTCACGCGCCGCGATGCGCGGACCGGTCGGAGGGGAGGGTGCGGAATTGAAACTCGGGCGTCAGAAAGCGTACGTTTACGTCAACGTCAAGTATGGACGTCGTCACGTCTTCGAAAGGGGTGGATGACCCGCCGGGCCGAAAAGATGAAACGCGCCGCCGGGCGCGCCTCCGGGCTGATCAACGCCCCGCGGGCGGGATCGGTCCGCGAACGACTCTCAGTGGAACGGCCCGGGGCCTGAACGTCTTTCTCCCCCCGAACAAGGGAGACGCATCATGACGCAGACCTATGACGAGATGGACGCCATCGCCCTGCTGAAGGCGGACCACCGGCTGATCGAGGACCTGTTCGACCAGTTCGAAAAGGCGAAGGGCAAGGCCGAGCAGAAGCGGCTGGCCGAACGGCTGGTGCTGGAGCTGGAGGTTCACACCATCCTTGAGGAAGAGATCCTCTACCCCGCCTGCCGCGGCGAAATCCCCGACGGCAAGCTGGACGAGGGCTATGTCGAACACGACGCCACCAAGGTGCTGATGAACGACATCAAGGCCGGCGGACCCGAGGAGCATTTCTACGCCACCAAGGTGCACGTCCTGTCGGAGATCCTTGAGCATCACTTCGAGGAGGAGGAGGCGCCCTCCAAGGGCATCTTCACCCTCGCGCGCAAGGCGGGCCTGGACCTGAAGGATCTGGCCGACCAGATGCGGGCGCGGCGCGAGACGGCGATGGCCGAGGCCCGGGCCCATCCGGAGCGGCCGTCCGAAACCCGCACCTTCCATGGCGACGATGCCGACAGCGCCCTGGTCGAGGCGCCGTTTGAGGACCCGGTCCGGGACGCCGGCGTCGAGGCGCGCTGACGGTGGGCCGACCGACCTGTCTTTTGCTGGCCGGGGTTCTGGCGACCGTCTCCGGATGCGCCGCGGCGGACCCGCTCTATGTCCGCCAGGCCGATCCGCGCGCCCGGGAGCTGGCGCCCATCGCGCCGCCCCGGGACAGCCGGCCGTCCGACGAGATCGAGCAGCGGCTGCTGCGCGCCCACAACGCCGAGCGCGCCCGGGTCGGCGTGCCGGCCCTCATCTGGGATGACGGGCTGGAACAGGAGGCGCGGGTCTGGGCGCGGCAGCTGGCGGCCAGCAATGTCTTCGCCCACGATCCCTCGCCGCACGGCCATGGCGAGAACCTGTGGACGGGCTGGGGCGGTCGCACGTGGACGCCCGAGGACATGGTCGGCGAATGGATCGCCGAAAAGGCCGACTACCGGCCCGGGACCTTCCCGGCGGTCAGCCGCACCGGCGACTGGACGGTGGTGGGCCACTACACCCAGCTGGTCTGGAGCCGCACAACCCATGTCGGCTGCGCCGTGGTCGAGGCCGGCGATCGCTCGGTGCTGGCCTGCCGCTATTCACCGCCGGGCAATGTGGACGGGTTCAGGGCATACTGAGTGAACGGCGCTGGTGAGTGGTGAGTCGAGCGCCGACGTCGGCGCCCTGCGCCACTACTCATCAGCACCCTTCAGCTCACGTACCCCGCCTGCATCAGCTCCGCGATGTGGACGATGGCGACGGGGCGGTCGTCCTCGACGATCAGCAGGGTGGCGATCTTGTTCTGGGTCATCAGGTCGATGGCGTCGCTCATGCGGGCGGCGGGCGCGATGACCTTGGGCTTCGCGCTCATCACATCGGCCGCCGTCAGGCCCGACAGGTCGCCGCGGGCGAAGGCGCGGCGGACGTCGCCGTCGGTGACGATCCCGGCCAGGGTCCCGTCCGCCTGGACCACGGCCGCGGCGCCCTTGCGGCCCTCGGTGATGGCCGAGACCACCTCGGCGAAGCTGGCGTGCAGACCCACCGTGGCCGGGGCGGGCGGGCGGTCGCCCATCCAGTCGCGCACGCTCTGCAGGCTCATGCCCAGCTTGCCGCCGGGATGGTGCAGGCCGAAGTCCTCGGCGGTGAAGCCCCGGCGCTCGGTCAGCACCATGGCCAGGGCGTCGCCCATCGCCAGGGTCATCAGCGTCGAGGTCGTCGGCGCCAAGCCGTCGGGATGGGCCTCCGGCGCGTTGGGAAGGGTCAGGCAGACCGCCGACGACCGGCCCAGGAAACTGCCCGGGCGCTGGGTGATGCCGATCACCGGAATGCCCTCGCGCTGGCAATAGATCAGCGGATCGCGCAGCTCGCGGCTTTCGCCCGAGTTGGAGATCGCCAGCAGGGTCACATCCTTGCGCAGCATGCCCAGGTCGCCGTGGCTCATTTCCGCCGGATGGACGAAGAAGGCGTTGGTGCCGGTCGACGCCAGGGTCGCGGCGATCTTGCCGCCGATGTGGCCCGACTTGCCCATGCCGGTCACGACCAGATAGCCGGGGCGCGACAGGATGATCTCGACCGCCTTCGCCAGGCTGTCGTCGATGGCGGCCTCCAGCTGCTGGAGGGCCGAAATGTTCAGGCCGATCACCTCGCGGGCGCGGGCGACCATGGCGGCGGTGTCGGCGGGCAGGGCGGTCTGGGTCATGTCGGGGACATGGCGGATCGGACGCGGTTTGCCAACTCGGAAGCGATCCGGTCTTATGCTGCGCATGCGAAATAAAAGGCCAAGCTTGGGGAACCCCGGCGGCGGCTCGGGGCTTAGATCAGTCATGGGGACGTCTGATCTGACCGTCGACGCCGCGACCGCGGCGGCCGAGACCTTTTCGCGTTTGCCCGCGCCGCCGATCCGGCCCGGGCGAATTTCTCTCTTCCTGGACCTGGACGGGGTGCTGGCCGAGTTTGCGCCGACGCCCGAAGGCGTGACGCCCGACGCGCGCCGGACCGCCGTCCTGACCGCGCTCGCGCCGCGGATCGGCGGCCGGGCCGCGATCATCAGTGGCCGGACGATCGCAGAGATTGATCGCATCGCCGACGGCAGCATGGCCGCCGCATCCGGCGTGCACGGGCTGGAGCGACGCCGGACGGACGGCGTTTTCCTGCGCGCGGAGGCGTCGGAGAGCGTACGCAACGCCGTCGCGGCCTTCGAGGATTTCGCCCGCACCCGTCCCGGCGTGGTCGTCGAGGACAAGGCGGTGGCGGCGGGTCTGCACTATCGCGGCGCGCCCGAGGCGGCGGCCGAGGCGGAGGCGCTCACCCGCCGGCTCGCCGCCGAGACCGGCCTCATGCTGCAGCCCGGGAACATGGTCATCGAGCTGAAAACGCCCGGGTCGACCAAGGGCACAGCGCTCAAGGCCTTCATGGCCGAGGCCCCCTTCGCCGGAGCCATGCCGGTCATGCTCGGCGACGACCTGACCGACGAGGACGGCTTCCGCGCCGCCGCCGAACTGGGTGGCTTCGGGGTTCTGGTCGGACCGCCGCGCCGGACCGTCGCCCGCTACGGCCTGACCGGAGTCACCGCCGTTCTGGACTGGCTGGAGCAGCTGGAGGGCGTCGCATGACCCGGCCGGACCTTGATCTCGCCCCCATCGGCAACTGCTCGATCAGCGCCCTGATCGACCGGCGCGGCCGCTACGTCTGGGCCTGCGCGCCCCGCGTCGACGGCGACCCGATCTTCTCGGCCCTGATGGACGGCGACGACCCCGCCCACGGCTTCTGGGACATCGAACTGGAGGGGCTGAAGCACATCGACCAGGCCTATGTCCGCAACACCCCGGTGCTGCGGACCGTCCTGACCGCCGAAGACGGCTCCGCGGTGGAGGTCATCGACTTCTGCCCGCGTCATCCCAAGCACAGCCGAACCTATCGCCCGCTCGCCTACGGCCGCATCGTGCGGCCGCTGGAGGGCGCGCCGCGCATCCGTGTCCGCCTGCGCCCGTCGGCCGACTGGGGGGCTCGCCCGGCCGAACGCACCAGCGGCTCGAACCATGTCCGCTATCTGTGCACCGACGTCACCCTGCGTCTGACCACCGACTGTCCGGTCTCGCACGTGCTGAACGAGCGGGTCTTCCGGCTGGAGAAGCCGCACGCCTTCTTCCTCGGGCCGGACGAGGGCTACGATCAGGATGTCGGTCCCGGCGTCTCTGCCGCCCTGGACCGCACCGTCGCCTACTGGCGGGACTGGGTGCGCAAGCTCTACCTGCCGCTGGACTATCAGGAGGCGGTGATTCGCGCCGCCATCACCCTGAAGCTCTGCGCCTACGAGGAGACCGGGGCCATCGTCGCGGCCCTGACCACCTCCGTGCCCGAGTTCCCGGAAAGCGGCCGCAACTGGGACTATCGCTACTGCTGGATCCGGGACGCCTACTATGTGGTGCGGGCCCTCAACCGGCTGGGCGCGGTCGACATCCTCGAGAACTATCTCGGCTATCTGCGCAACCTGGTCGACGCCTCGGGCGGCGGCCATGTGCAGCCGGTCTACGGCGTGGGTCTTGAGGAGGATATCGACGAGCGGATCACCGACACGGTCGCCGGCTACCGCGGCATGAAGCCGGTGCGGGTCGGCAACCAGGCGCGCGAGCATCTGCAGCACGACGTGTACGGACAGATCGTCCTGCCGCTGGTGCAGGCCTTCTATGACCAGCGCCTGCTGCGCCCGGGGACGATCGACGATTTCCATGCGCTCGAGAAGGTCGGCGAGCGGGCCTACGCCATGCACGACCAGGTCGACGCCGGCCTGTGGGAGTTCCGCACCATCGCCCGGGTGCACACCTATTCCTCGGTGATGTGCTGGGCGGCCTGTGACCGCCTGGCCAAGGCGGCCGACCATCTGCGTCTGCATGAACGCGCCGTCGTCTGGCGGGAGCGGGCCGACGAGATCCGCGAGCGGATCGAACGCGAGGCCTATCTGCCGGACGAGGGCCGCTTCGCCGCCAGCTTCGGCAACCGCGAGCTGGACGCCAGCCTGTTGCAGCTGACCGACCTCGGCTTCCTCGACGCCATGGATCCCCGGCAGGTCGCCACCTTCGACGCCATCGAACGGGACCTGAAGAAGGGGCCCTACCTGTTCCGCTATGTGGAGCCGGACGATTTCGGCGAGCCGGAGACGGCGTTCAACTTCTGCACCTTCTGGTTCATCGAAGCCCTGCACCAGAACGGCCGCGACGCCGAGGCGCGCGAAATTTTCGAACAGATGCTGAGCCGACGCACCCACGCCGGCCTGCTCAGCGAGGACATCGCGCTGGGCGATGACGAGCTGTGGGGCAACTACCCGCAGACCTACTCGTTGGTCGGCATCATCAATTGCGCCGTGCTGCTCAGCCGGTCGTGGACGGATGTGCGATGAGCCGCCTGATCGTCGTTTCCAACCGGGTTTCGGCCCCCAAGGACCCCGCCTCGGGATCGGCGGGCGGCCTCGCCATGGCCCTGTCTGCCGCCCTGCGGAAGTATGACGGCCTGTGGTTCGGCTGGTCGGGCGAAACCGTCGCCAAATTCACCGGCGACCTGAAGATCGAGGATCGCGCCGGCGTCACTGTCGGACTGGTCGACCTCGAGGCCCAGGACGTCGAGGAGTACTACAACGGCTACGCCAACAAGACCCTCTGGCCCCTCTTCCACCACCGCACCGATCTGGCCGCCTACGAGCGCTCCTACGGCGAGGGGTATGAACGGACCAACGCCCGCTTCGCCGATGTGCTGGCGCCGCTGATCCGGCCGGACGACGTCATCTGGATTCACGACTACCACATGATCCCCATGGCCCGGGATCTGCGGCGGCGCGGGATCACCAACCGGATCGGCTTCTTCCTGCACACCCCCTGGCCCGCGCGCCAGCTGCTGGTGACCCTGCCGCACCACCGTCGGCTGGTGGAGTCGATGTTCGACTACGACCTGATCGGCTTCCACACCCGCGAGTGGATGGAGCTGTTCCAGCGCTATGTGGAGGTCGAGGAGAAGGGGACGGTGACGCCTGATGGCCGGGTGCAGGCCTTCGGCCGCGAGGTTCAGGTCGGGGTCTTCCCCATCGGCATCGACGTCGACGAATTCCTGACCGCCCGGAACTCCCCGCTCGGGCGTCGGACCTACGACCGCATGTCGGCCTCGGCCGCCTTCCGCTCGATGATCGTCGGCGTGGACCGGCTGGATTACTCCAAGGGACTGGAGGAACGGCTCTCGGGCTACGACCAGTTCCTGAAGGACAATCCGGACAAGCGCGGCGAGGTCTTCCTGCTGCAGGTCACCCCGATCAGCCGCGACGACGTGGACACCTACCAGGACATCCGGGCCCGTCTCGACGCGCTGGCCGGCCGGATCAACGGCGAGTTCGCCGACATGGACTGGCAGCCGATCCGCTATCTGAACCGCACCTATCGCCGGGACCAGCTGGCGGGCATCTATCGCGCCGCGCGGGTCGGGCTGGTCACGCCCCTTCGCGACGGGATGAACCTGGTGGCCAAGGAATATGTGGCGGCCCAGAACCCGGACGATCCGGGCGTGCTGGTCCTGTCCCGCTTCGCCGGCGCGGCCGAGCAGATGACCGAGGCCCTGCTGGTCAATCCCTTCGCCCGCGAGGAGCTGTCCGACGCGATCAAGAAGGCGCTGGACATGCCGCTAATCGAACGCCGCCGCCGGTGGGAGGCGCTGATGACGGTGGTCCAGGACACGGACGTCAGCGTCTGGCGCGATGACTTCGTCAACGCCCTCCAGGCGATCGGCCATCCCGGCAACGGCCATGCGGGCGACGACGGTAACGCCGCCGCCCACGCGGCCTGACTGTCAGGCGACCTCGGCGATCAGCGCCGGCGTGCCGTCCCGAGCGATGGCCGACAGATTGGCCGGCCGGGTGCCGATCCGCTCCAGCCAGCGGTCCAGCAGGGCGCTCTGCGGCCCGAAATCGCGGCCCCAGGCCATGGCGGAACCGACCATGACGTCTACCGCCGTGAACCGGTGGCCCATCAGATACGGGCCGTGCTCGAGGGCGGTCAGGATGCGGGCGTTGACCTGCTCATAGCGTTTCATCGCCAGCGGATCGCTTTCGGTCTGGCCGCTGATCCGGCTCCAGTAGGCCGGCTCCATCTCGCCCGCCGTCCAGGCCAGCCAGGTGACATAGGCCGCCCGCTCCGGCGATCCGACCGGCGCGCCCAGACCGGCGTCCGGGAAGAGATCGGTCAGGTACAGGGCGATGGCGGCGGATTCCGTCACCAGCGCCCCGTCGTGCAGCAGGGCCGGGACCTTGCCGTCCGGATGCAGGTTGTTGCGGTCAGCGCGACCCGTGCCGGTCAGGGCGCGGAAGATGTCGACGTACTCGATCTCATAGGCCGCGCCGATCTCCTCCATCAGCCAGACGATGCGGCCAGACCGCGATTGCGGGGCGTGGAACAGCGTCAGCATGATCAGTCTCCCTTTGTGGGCTATCGCTCGGCTCGCGGAGCCTCGCTGCTTGAGCCCGGATTTGCGCCCGGCGGCCCCTCGCCGTCGGTGGAGATTGATCTACTGCCACCCTGCTGCCAGCATGCTGTCAGCAGACGTGCGGCATACCCGCCCTCAAGCAGCGAGCGTCCGCGACGCGAGCGATAGGGCAAGCAACATGCCCTCAAGCAGCGAGCGTCCGCGACGCGAGCGATAGGGCAAGCAACATGTCCTCAAGCAGCGAGCGTCCGCGACGCGAGCGATAGGGCAAGCAACATGTCCTCAA
>NZ_JBLYQK010000029.1:0-3562 GCF_048799765.1 Brevundimonas sediminis | reverse complement strand
GCAGCGAGGCCCCGTGGGCCGAGCGTTAGGGCCAAAAAGATGAGACGCGCAGACCGCCTGTTTCAGATCATCCAGGTGCTGCGACGGTCGTCCAGGCCGGTGACCGCCGACGCCATCGCGGCCGAGCTGGAGACGTCCAAACGCTCCATCTATCGCGACATCGCCACCCTGATGGCCCAGCGGGTGCCGATCCGGGGCGAGGCCGGGCTCGGCTATGTGCTGGAGGGCGGCTTCGACATGCCGCCCCTGATGCTGACCTCGGACGAGATCGAGGCGGCGGTGCTGGGCGCGCAATGGGTGGCCTCGCGCGGCGATCCGGCCCTGTCCCGCGCCGCCCGCGACCTGATCGCCAAGATCGCCGCCACCGTGCCCGAGCGCCTGCGCCCCGTCCTGCTCGAGCCCGCCGTCGCCGGCCCGCCGGTCTGGGACAGCGCCCGCAAGGCCGATGCGCTCGACATGGCCCAGGTGCGCGGCTGGATCCATTCCGGCCGCAAGCTGCGCCTCCACTACGCCGACGAGCAGGGCCGGGAGACCCTGCGGGTCATCTGGCCGTGCCTGATCGGCTACCGGGACACGACCCGGCTGCTGGTCGGCTGGTGCGAGACGCGCGACGACTTCCGCACCTTCCGCACCGACCGGGTCCTGTCCGCCGAGTTTCTGGAGGACCGCTATCCCGGCCGCCCCGCCGTCCTGCGCGCCCGCTGGCAGGCGAAGATGGATGCCGAGA
This sequence comes from Brevundimonas sediminis, assembly GCF_048799765.1. Lineage (NCBI taxonomy): Bacteria > Pseudomonadati > Pseudomonadota > Alphaproteobacteria > Caulobacterales > Caulobacteraceae > Brevundimonas > Brevundimonas sediminis. Next base: position 2,835 of record NZ_JBLYQK010000029.1, on the reverse strand, counting down.
AGGCCGCGTGGATCGCGGCGGGCAAGCCGGAGCCGGGATCCTAGGTCCTTCCTCTTGGGCGTGGTGGAGGGGCGCCGGAGCGTCCCCCGGTCCCGATGTGAAGAAGGGGCCGCCGGCGCATGCCGAACGACCCCTCCGTCACGGCGCTGCGCGACCCGATCAATAGATCTCGAACAGGCCCGCAGCTCCCATGCCGCCGCCGATGCACATGGTCACCACGCCGTACTTCGCGCCGCGACGCTTGCCTTCGATGAGCAGATGGCCGGTCATCCGGGCGCCCGACATCCCGTAGGGGTGGCCGATCGAGATGGCGCCGCCCGACACGTTCAGACGGTCCATCGGGATGCCCAGGGTGTCGGCGCAGTACAGCACCTGCACGGCGAAGGCCTCGTTCAGCTCCCAGATGCCGATGTCGTCCACGGTCAGGCCGTGGCGCTTCAGCAGCTTCGGCACGGCGAAGACCGGGCCGATGCCCATCTCGTCCGGCTCGCATCCGGCCACGGCCATGCCGCGATAGGCGCCCAGCGGCTGCAGGCCGCGCTTCACCGCCTCGCCGGCCTCCATGATCACCGAGGCCGAGGCGCCGTCCGACAGCTGGCTGGCGTTGCCGGCGGTGATGAACTCGCCCTGCTGGATTTCCTCGCCCGAGCCGAACACCGGCTTCAGCGCCTTCAGGCCTTCCAGCGTCGTGTCGGCGCGGTTGCCCTCGTCCTTCGACAGGGTGACTTCCTTCTTCGAGGTCTCGCCGGTGGCCTTGTCGACGACCAGCATGCTCGAGGTCATCGGCACGATCTCGTCGTCGAACCTGCCGGCGGCCTGGGCGGCGGCGGTGCGCTGCTGCGACTGCAGGGCGTACTCGTCCTGACGGTCGCGGCTGATGTTGTAGCGACGGGCCACCACCTCGGCCGTCTCCAGCATCGACATGTACATGTGCGGCGAGAGCTTCAGCAGGTCCTCGTCCTTGCCGCGGTACAGGTTCATGTGCTGGTTCTGGACCAGGGAGATGCTCTCCAGACCGCCGCCGACGGCGACCTTCTGCAGGTCGAAGATGACCTGTTTGGCGGCGGTGGCGATGCCCATCAGGCCCGACGCGCACTGACGGTCGATGCTCATGCCGGGGACGGTCGCCGGCAGGCCCGCGGCCAGCGCCACCTGGCGGGCGACGTTGGTGCCGGTCGAGCCCTGCTGCAGGGCCGCGCCCATGACCACGTCCTCGACCTCGGCCGGATCGATCCCGGCGCGGGCCACGGCGTGCTTCACCGCATGGGCGCCCAGCTGCTGGGCCTGGGTGTCGTTGAAGGCCCCGCGATAGGCGCGGCCGATGGGGGTGCGGGCGGTGGAGACGATGACGGCTTCGCGGGACATCCGGGAATCTCTCTCTTCTGGGGGCGCTAACGCTCGGCTCGCGGAGCCTCGCTGCTTGAGCGCGGGTTTCCTCTGCAGTTGCCCCGGCTTCTGGCGGCCGGTTCAGCGACTGATGAATAGTCTAGGCCCGTGCCGTGGCGTCAACGCAATCCCGTCCGGAGCCGGACCCTCCCTGCGCCTCAGGCAGTGAGGGTCCGCGACCCGAACGTAGGCGCCGCGCCGCAGGCGCGCCCTGATGTTAAGCGTGCGCCTTCTGGGCCTTGGTCAGTTCGATCATGCCCTGGGCGGCGCCCATCTCGGGGATGATCTCGCCGGTGCGGTCCGAAATCTCGGCGAAGCGGGCCTCGATCTGTTCCGGGGCGTCGTCGCCGACGGCGTGGATGCCTTGCGTGATCGTGACATAGGCGCGCTCGAAGCCGCCGGCGCCGGCGGCCAGGATGCAGCGGCTCGGGGCGTTCTCGCTGACCAGATACAGCAGGCCCGGCGACACCAGCTCCGGCCCGAGGGCCTCCAGCGGCAGGGCGGCGCCGAGATCCTCGGTCATGCGGGTGTGGGCGGTCGGTGCCAGGCAGTTCACCCGGATGTCGTTCTTGGCCCCCTCGATCGACAGGGTCTGCATCAGGCCGACCAGCGCCATCTTGGCCGCGCCGTAGTTCGACTGGCCGAAGTTTCCGTACAGGCCGGACGAGGAGGTGGTCATGGCGATGCGGCCGTAGTTCTGGGCCCGCATGATCTCCCACACCGCCTTGGTGCAGTTCACCGCGCCCATCAGGTGCACGTCCATGACGAACTGGAAGTCGGCCAGCTCCATCTTGGCGAAGGTCTTGTCGCGCAGGACGCCCGCGTTGTTCACCAGGATGTCGACGCGGCCCCACTTGTCCATCGCCGCCTTCACCATGGCCTCGACAGCGGCGTAGTCGGTGACCGAGGCGGCGTTGGCGATCGCTTCGCCGCCCAGGGCCTCGATCTCGGCGACGACGGCTTCCGCGGCGGTGGCCGAGGCGCCGGACCCGTCCCGGGCCCCGCCCAGGTCGTTCACGACCACTTTCGCGCCACGTTTGGCCAGGGCCAGCGCGTGTTCGCGGCCCAGACCGCCGCCGGCGCCGGTCACGATGGCCACCTTGCCTTCAAAACTCATCGTCATCTGAACGTTCTCCCTGTGATGGGCATTCTCCTAGCAGGCGTTTGGCCGCGCGAAACCCGCCCAATGTGTTGAAATGGCGCCACAGTCGCCGCATTCGCAACCAGATTTGGGAACCTCACCGGTACATTCCGGTTAGGCGTCGGGAGCGCCCCGTGTAAGCGTGGGCATTCGGGCAACCTTGAGTGTGAGGGATATGATGAAGGTGAAGCTTCTCGCCGGCGTCGCGTTGGCAGGGCTGTTCGCAGCCGGTGCTGCGGCGGCCGAGCCGAATGGTTGGTACGGTGCGATTGACGCCGGCTACCACACGATCGACGATCTGGAACTGA
>NZ_JBLYQK010000028.1:0-28768 GCF_048799765.1 Brevundimonas sediminis | reverse complement strand
CGGCTCCGACGCCGGCCCGTCCGCCGGCTCGCCCGGCCGCCCCTGCGCCGGCGAGCCCGACCCCGCAGCAGACGCCCGCCGGAGGGACGGAATGAAACGCGGCGTCTCGGTTCGCGTCGTCGGGCCGGTGCAGTGGATCGTGTTTCCGGCCCTGATCGCGGTCGCGGTGACCATGGTGCTGGCGACCCCGGTGAAGCTGTTCGGCCTCAGCCTGCCCGAGCCGGTCATTCCGCTGGTTCTGGCCTTCGCCTGGCCGCTGATCCGTCCGTCCTGGGTGGCGCCGCTGGTGCTCGGCGCCCTGGGCCTGTTCCTGGATATCTTCTGGGGCGGGCAGGGGCTTCTGGGGATGTGGGCCCTGGCCCTGCTGGCGGTCTATGCGGTCGTGCTGGGCGCGCGATCATTCCTCGTCGGGCAGGATACGGCTGTCCTGTTCATCTGGTACGCCTCGGTCTGCGCCCTGGCCTTCGTGATCTGTTACGCGGTCGTCTCGATCAAGGCGGGCAACATGCCCAGCCTGCTGGCCCTGATCGGCCAGATCGTGCCGACCCTTCTGCTCTTCCCGTTCGCGAACCGGATGGTCGAGGAGTTTGACGACGGCGATGTGAGGTTCCGATGAGCTCGGAACCCTCCATCTTCTTTTCGGACCCGAACGAGCGGCAGGGGTCCTTCCTGCGTCGCACCTTCGTGCTCGGCGGTCTGACCGGCCTGGGCGGGCTGGCGCTGGGCGGACGACTGGCCCAACTGCAGGTGTTCCAGGCGCACGAGTACGCCACCCTGGCCAGCCAGAACCAGTTCAACTTCCGTCTGGTGCCGCCGCCTCGTGGCCGTATTCTGGACCGCAACGGCGTGGTCATCGCCGGCAATCGTCCCAGCTTCCGCGTGCTGGTCGTACGCGATGAGACCAAGGACCTGGACCAGACGCTGGATCTGCTCGGGCGGCTGCTCCCGGACACCCAGGAGCGTCGGCGCTCGATCATCCGGGATGTGAACGCGGCGCCGCGCTTCTCGCCCGTGCCGGTCAAGAGCGACCTGAGCTGGGAGGAGTTCGCCCGGGTCAACCTCTACGCCAACGAGCTGCCCGGCGTGATGGCGGACATGAACGAGGCGCGGTTCTACCCGTTCGGGGGCGCCTTCGCCCATGTGATCGGCTACGTCGCCAAGCCCAACGACCGGGACATCAAGGCGATCCAGGATCGGGGCGAGAAGGTCCCTGAAATCCTCTACAACCCGGGCTTCCGTATCGGCCGGCAGGGGGTGGAGCGCGCGTTCGACAGCGACCTGCGCGGCGAGGCCGGGGGCAACCGGGTCGAGGTCGACGCCCGGGGGCGGGTCGTGGCCGAGGACGTCGGCGGCTCCCGTCCGGCCGAACCGGGCAAGGACATCGTCCTGACGCTGGATTCCGACGTCCAGAACCGGGCTCTGGAGGTCTACGGCGAGGAGGCGGGCGGCTGTGTGGTGATGGACGTCCGCAACGGCGACATCCTGTGCATGGTCTCGACGCCGTCGTTCGATCCCAACCTGTTCGTCGGCGGGGTGCCCAGCCACATCTACAACGCCCTGCGCGACTACGAGCGCAAGCCGCTGCTGGACAAGGCGATCTACGGCACCTTCCCGCCCGGCTCGACCTTCAAGATGACCACGGCGCTCGCCCTGCTGGACGCCGGTGTCGACCCGCGCGAGCGGGTCGTCTGCACCGGCGGCTATCGCTACGGCTCCCGCACCTTCCGCTGCTGGCGGCGCGGCGGGCACGGGGCGATGGACATGCACAACGCCATCAAGAACTCGTGCGACACCTATTTCTATCACCTGTGCAATCGCGCGGGCGTGGACCGGATCGCCAAGATCGCCGGCGAGCTGGGCTTCGGCCACACCTATGAGATCGGCATCGCCGGCCAGTCGAAGGGCATCGTGCCGTCGACGCGATGGAAGCGCGAGTATGCCGAGGCGACGCCCTGGCAGGACGACGGGACCTGGTATCCCGGCGAAACCCTGTCGGTGTCGATCGGTCAGGGCGCCCTGGCAGTCAACGCCCTGCAACTCGCGGTGATGACCTCGCGTCTCGCCAACGGACGCAAGGCGATCCAGCCCCGTCTGGTGAAGTCGGTCGGCGGGGTGAACCGGCCCGAGGGCGACGAGTTCGGCGATCTGCCCATCCCGGTCGAGCATCTGAACATCGTCCGGGGCGGGATGGCCGCGGTGGCGAACGATGTGACCGGCACCGCCTACCGCGCCTCGCAGCTTGGGCTGGGCGACATCCAAATGGCCGGCAAGACCGGCACCGCCCAGTCCCGCGATTACAAACCCGGCGAATCCCGTGGTCCGCGCAACGCGATATGGAGCCGCCGCGACCACGCCCTGTTCGTCGCCTTCGCCCCGCATGACGCGCCGCGTTACGCTATCGCCCTGATCATCCAGCACGCACCGGCGGGCGGCGCGGCCGATGCGGCGCCGAAGGCCCGCGAGATCATGAAGACCGTCCTGCTGAAGGACCCGGACATGCGCGCGCGGATCGAGCGGCCGCTGCCGCCCGAGGCCCAGACCCCGGCGGGCGCCGATGAGGGCGAGGCCGGCGACGGTCCGGGCGGCGAGGTGACCGGGCCCGAGGCGGCGGAGGTGCTGACGCCCCGTCCCGCGGCGCCGACGCCGGCCGCGCCCACCGCCACGACCGGGCCGCGCCCCTATCTGTCGGAGCCGCCCCGATGACCGCCTCGGCCCTGACCCGTCCCGGTGAACGCGACCGGCTGACCACCAAGATCGCCGAGCTCGACTGGCGGCTGATCGCCCTGATCTGTGTGATCGCGAGCGTCGGCGCGGCCATGCTCTATTCGATCGCCGGCAGCAGCTGGCGCCCGTGGGCGGTGAATCACCTCATCCGGTTCGGCGGTCTGCTGGTCGTGATGCTGGGGCTGGCCATGGTCCATCCCAAATGGTGGTTCCGCGCCGCCTATCCGACCTACGGGATCCTGCTGATCCTCGTGCTGATGATCGAGTTCACCCCGCTGGGCTATGAGCCCGCCGGGGCGGGGGCGAAGAACTGGCTGAACCTCGGCTTCACCCGAATTCAGCCGGCCGAGTTCATGAAGATCGGCCTCGTTCTGGCGCTGGCGCGCTGGTACCACAGCCATACCGCCCAGGAGGCGCGCTGGTCGTGGAAGCTGATCTTCCCGGCCGGAATGATTGGCGTGCCCTTCATTCTGATCGCCAAACAGCCGGACCTCGGCTCGGCCATGATCCTCGGCCTGACGGGCGCGGTGATCATGTTCCTGGCGGGGCTCAGCTGGCGCATCATCGCGGCGGGCATAGCGGCGGCGGTCGCGATCATCCCGCCGTTCGTGATGTTCGGGATGCACGACTACCAGCGCAACCGGGTGCTGACCTTCCTGAACCCGGAGGCCGACCCGACGGGCACGGGCTACAACATCATCCAGTCCAAGATCGCCCTGGGATCGGGCGGTTTCCTGGGCAAGGGCTACGGCCTGGGCAGCCAGAGCCAGCTGGAGTTCCTGCCCGAGCGGCATACGGACTTCATCTTCTCCACCGTGTCGGAGGAGTTCGGCTTCCTCGGCTCGTTCAGCCTGGTGGTCTGTTACGTCGCGGTGATCCTGATCGCCCTGCGCATCGCCTCTCTGGCGCACAGCCATTTCGGCCGGATCTCGGCGGCCGGGATGACCGCTTTCTTCGCCCTGTTCGTCCTGATCAACGGCGCGATGGTGATGGGAATGGCGCCGGTCGTGGGCGTGCCCATGCCGCTGTTGTCCTACGGCGGGTCCTCGATGATGACGGTGATGATCGGCTTCGGCCTGGTCCTGTCGACCCGCGTGCACCGTTACGCTGAACTGCCGAAGGGCGGGTACAGCCTGTTTTGAGTTCACGGTGACGCTGGCCGGGACGGGGCGCGGGGCCTAGGCTGGCGCCATGTCCGATGCTTCCGCGCCTGAAGGTCCCGTCGTCGCCCCGCCCGACATGTTCTCCGACTGCGGCGACAAGCCCTGTCCCGAGCCGGTTATTCCCTCCGCCACGGCCGAGCAGGCGGCCGCCCTGACCGAGGGCGTGCGGATGCGGCGGAACCCGGCCGAATGGGCCTTCGTGCGGCTCTCCAAGCTGATCGAGGACTATGAGAAGGGGCTCGACAAGGACGAGGAGATCGCCGCCCGCATCGTCGGCCTGCCCGGTGACGGGGTGATGCAGATCGAGGACGTCGGCTTCTGGGGGCCGGATTTCATCCTGTTCCTTGGGCGGAACAATGAGGGCAAGCCGGTCCGCCTGATCCAGCACTACGCCCAGATCAACGTCCTGCTGGACGCCCGCAAAAAGCCGGAAGAACGCGAGGCGAAGCGGATCGGCTTCCAGCTGTCCGAGCTGGTGGAGAAGACGAACCCGAAGTGAGGGGGAGGGATTAGGGACTAGGGATTAGGGATTAGGGATCAGGTGAAGCCCAGTTTCGGCACCCGATGTCTTCTGCCCAATCCCTAGTCCCTAATCCCTAGTCCCTAAAGCGAAGCGGCCCAGTCCGTCGCGCGGACCAGGCTGTCGATGATGCCCGGCTCGGACGAGGCGTGGCCGGCGTCACCGATCACGTCCAGCTTCGCTTCCGGCCAGGCGCGGTGCAGGGCCCAGGCGCTGGTCATCGGGGTGACCACGTCGAACCGGCCCTGGGCGATCCAGCACGGGATGTGGCGGATGCGGTGGACGTTCTTGAGCAGCCAGCCTTCCTCGGGGAAGAAGCCGCCGTTGGTGAAGTACCAGTTCTCGATCCGGGCGAAGGCGACGGCGAACTCCGGCTCGGCGAATTTCTCGGGCCGGGCGTCGGGGCCCTGGACGCTGACCGTCTCGCCCTCCCAGCTCGACCAGGCGATGGCGCAACGCTCGCGTTCGGCCCGGTCGTCGCCGATCAGACGCTTGTAATACGCTCCCATCAGGTCGCCGCGCTCGGCCTCCGGGATGGGGGCGATGAACCGCTCCCACGCGTCCGGGAACAGATGCGAGGCGCCGTCCTGGTAGAACCAGTGCAGCTCCGGCCGGGTCAGCAGGAAGATGCCGCGCAGCAACAGGGCGGTGCAGCGCTCCGGGTGGGTGATGGCGTAGGCCAGCGAGAGGGTCGAGCCCCAGCTGCCGCCGAACACCGCCCATTTGTCGATGCCGAGCAGCTCGCGCAGGCGCTCGATGTCCTCGATCAGGGTCCAGGTGGTGTTGTCCTCGAGCGAGGCGTTCGGACGGCTGTTGCCGCAGCCGCGCTGGTCGAACATCACGATGCGGTACTTCTTCGGATCGAAATACCGGCGCATGCCCGGGTTCACCGCGCCGCCCGGTCCGCCGTGCAGGACGATGACCGGCAGGCCCTGCGGGTTGCCGCTTTCTTCGTACCAGACCTCATGCACGCCGTCGGTCTTCATATAGCCCGAGGCATAGGCCTCCAGCTCGGGGAACAGGTCGCGGCGCGGGGCGGCGGGCAGAGGGAAGGCCATTCAGGAATCCGGTTGTTCTACGGTCCGTCAGTCGCTGACGGAGGGTGAGCGCAGGGCGGCGAAGGCGAGCAGAAGCCAGGCCGCGATCATCAGCACGCCGCCGATCGGGGCGACAGCGCCGAGACGCGGCAGGCTGAGCAGGCCGATCAGGGCGAGGGCGACCGAAAAGATCAGTCCGCCGAGGGTCGCCAGCCAGCCTGCGACGCCGATCAGGGCGGTCCGCGCGGGCCACAGGGCGCAGGCGACGCCCAGCAGGGCGTGGGTCATCTGGTACTGGGCGCCCGTGGTCAGCAGGCTCTTGATCTGCGGGCCGGCGCCGTGTGCGGCGAAGGCGCCCAGCGCCACCGCCATCGCTCCGTTCACGGCCGCGAAGGCCGCCAGATTCCGATTCACCGTCATGCCGTCACGCTAGGCGAAAGAATCCGTTCCGTCTGCTATTTCGCCGACATGAACGCCGCCGCCCGCATGGGCCTGCAGTATGTGTTGCTCTTCGGCGCCAGCGGGGTCAGCCTGCCGTTCGCCGGATTGTGGTTCCGCGCCCACGGCCTGAGCGGAGCGGAGATCGGCGCCCTGCTGGCGGCCCCCATGCTGGGACGGGTCGTGACCGGACCGCTGCTGGCGGTCTGGGCGGACGGCTTCCGCACCCGTCGCGCCCCGATCGCCCTGCTCGGGCTGATGATGGCGCTCGGCTACGGCGGCGCGGGACTGGTCGACGGGGTCTGGGGCAAGGCCGTGCTGTGGTTCGTCGGGGCGACGGCGGCGGCCGCCCTAATCCCGCTCAGCGATGTTCTGACCCTCAGGCTGGCGGCGAAGGAGGGCTTCACCTTCGCCCTGCCGCGCGGATGCGGGTCCGTCGCCTTCGTGGTGGTCAATATCGGCATGGGGGCCGTGCTGCTGGGCGCGCCGGCGGACGCCATCGTCGTCTGGATCACCCTGATGGGCCTCGCCATCGCCGGAGCCGGAGCTTTTCTCCTGCCGGCCGAACCGGTGGGCGAGGGGGCGCCGCTGCGCAAGCGGGATCGCTTCCGGGGGATCGGGCGGCTGTTGCGCGATCCCGTCTTCATGACGGCCATCTTCGCCGTCGGCGCGGTGCAGGCGGCGCACGCCTTCCAGTACGGCTTCTCGGCCCTGCTGTGGAAGGCCCAGGGCATCAGCGAGGCGGTGACCGGCCAGCTCTGGGCGTTCGGCGTGGTCGTCGAGGTGGCCCTGATGTGGCTGGTGGAGCCGTGGCGCCGACGCATGGGGATCGGCCCCTGGCACCTGCTTGTGATCGGTTCGGCGGCGGCGATCCTGCGCTGGACGGCCATGGCCTTCGCCCCGCCCCTGTGGCTGCTGTGGCCCCTGCAGGGGCTGCACGCCCTGACCTTCGCCGCCACCTTCCTGGCCGGCGTCCAGCTGGTGGAGAGGCTGGCGCCCCGCGACAGCCAGACGGCGGCCCAGACCCTCAGTTCGGTGCTGTCCGCCGGCCTTCTGATCGGCGGCGCGACGGCGGTGTCCGGTCCGCTCTACGATCGCTTTGGCGCGGGCGGCTATGCGGCGATGGCGGCGATGTCCGCGGTCGGGCTGGTTGCGGCCCTGTCGCTGCGGCGACGGCTGGTCTGACGATCAGATCGCGCGGGAGCGGGGCAGGGGCGCCAGGTGCCGGGCGATGGCCTGCGCCGCCGCCTTGACCGCCTTGCGGACCATGTCGTCCGATTGATCCTCGGGCGCCCGCAGCAGGCCGATGGCCGGGGTGTCCGACCCGTCCGGCAGGCTGGTCAGCACCCGATAGAGCAGATAGCTGCCGGCGTCTTCCTCGGCGTCCGAGGTGGCGTCGGCGGTCAGCCCGGCTTCCTGCAGCGCCCGGACCATGTCCCCGACCGGCGCGGTCGCGCGCGCCACGCTGGGGCCGATATCGTCCAGACGATGCGCCCCGTCCGCCGAGCGGTTCTCGGCGCGCATCTGCAGCCGGAAGCCTTCCGCCTTGCGGGTGCGCCCGACCAGCAGCAGGGCGCGGCACCGGAAATCGGCCAGGCGCGTCGAGAGGGTGGAGGCCAGGTCGTCCGGTTCGGCGGACGCGATCGGGACGGTGCGGGCGCCGTCCGGGCTCCACGGCTCGCCGGACAGGTCCTCGACAGGGTCCCAGCCGGTTTCGCCGGCGTCCCAGGCGCAGATGAGAATGCCGGGACGGGTGTCCGTCGGTGTCTGATCGAGAGCGGTCATGAACCCGGACTAAGCTACGTGACGTTTACGTGACGTTGGAGACGGTGTCGGCATCAGGGCGGTTCCGTCAAGGCCAAAACGCCGGGCGCGGGCGGGGGGAGGACAGGTTTCCCCCACCGCACGAACCGATCAGGTCAGGTCGCCGACGGCCGCGTCCAGCAGCATGAAGGCGCGGCCGCCGTCCGAGGTCAGGCGGCCGAGCACCGCCGGGCCGTCACCGCCGGCTGCATGTCCCTGCAGCTCGCGACTGAAGGCGCGGACATAGGATTCCGCGTCGGCGCGCAGGTCCGGATCGGTCAGCACACGGCGCGACACGCTGCGTACGGCGGCCGGCGCCACGCGACGCACGATCTGGCGCGCCCGGTCGGGATCGCGATCGGTCAGGGCGTGAGCGGCTTCCTCGACACGCGAGCGCGGCAGCAGGGCGTTGGGATCGACCCCCATGCGCCGGATGGCGGCCACCACTCTCTGGGTCAGGACCTCCAGATTGCCGTCTCCGCCGCCGCGCGGCATCACCGGGGTGTCGAGGTCCAGCGGCGCCTCGCCCGGCCCGTCGTCGACCAGGTCGGCCCAGTCCAGCGACCGGGTCGCCGGAGCGACGCCGGGGGTGGGCTCCAGCTTCAGACGGCCGCGCTGGCCGAAGCTCCGGCCGTCATCGGCGGGCGGCGTGCGCGGCGAAGGTTCCGGCGCGACCGGCGGCGGCGGCGGGACCTCGCGGCGGCGACCGGCCGGGGTCTCGCCCGACACGACGCCCATCAGACGCACGGCCTCGGTCAGCATGTCGTAGTTGCGGCGCACCCGCTCCTGGAAGCCGGCGTCGAGCGCTTCGGTGTCCGCGGCGGCCTTCTGCGAGGCGGCGGACAGGGCGGCGAGACCTTCCTCGACCGTGCTGCGGACCTCCTCGACCCGCTTGCGGGCCTCTTCGGGCAGGCGTCCGGCCCGGTCGTCCAGATCGCCGATGGCCTCGTCGATCCGGGCCAGGGCGGAGTCCATCCGCTCGACGGTCTGCTCCAGCTTGTCCAGAACGCGTTCGCCGGCCTGATCGACCAGGTTGCCGGTCTCGGACACCACCCGACGGGCGCTCTCGAGGCGCGAGTCGGCCGCGGCGTCGGCCTTCTGGGCCGCGTCGAACATGGCCTCGCCCAGCCGGTCGGCCCGGAGCTGGGCCTGATCCGCGGCCTCGGAGGCGGCGATGCGGGAGTCCTCCGCGGTCGCCTGCAGGGCGGCCAGGGCGCGACGGGTCTCCTCGACGAGGGCGTCGCGGGCTTCGGCCGCGAGGGCCTCGAACCGGTCCAGCGCCAGCTTGGTGGCGGCGTCGAAATTGTCCGCCTCGCGCTGCGACATGTCGATCAGCGCCTTGAACTGATCGGTCGCGGCCTCGACCAGATCCTTGACCGTCTCGGCGCTGCGGGAGGCCGTCTCGTCCAGTTCACCGGTGGCGGTGCGGGTCGCGGACAGCTGTTCGGTAAGCTGGGCGCGCTGGCTTTCGACCTGGGCCGAGAAGTCCTCCTGATCCGTCCGGAGGGCGTAGGCCGCCGTGACCAGGGCGGCGCGTTGCTGGCCGAGGCCTTCCTCGACCGACTGGATCTGCTCGGCGACGCCCGAACCGGCGTTCTCCAGCCGCAGGGTCTGGCGGGCCAGATCGTCGGCGGCGACGCGCGCGGCGTCCTGGGCCTCGCCGGCGGCGGCGGCCAGGTCGGCGGCGCGGGCGGCGAGGGCCGCCTCGGCCTCGCGCAGCTGGGTCTGGGCGAGGTCAGACGCGTCCACGACCATGCGGGACTGGCGTTCGACGGCGTCCAGCACCCCCGCGGCCTGCTTGTCCAGGGCGGTCCCGAGACTCTGCATCTGGTCGCGCTCGCCGCCGAGTTGCTCGGTCAGGCGGCGCGCCGTGCGCCCGGCGGTCTCGGCGGCCTCGTTCAGTCGCGCCGTTTCCTGCGCCAGGGCCTCGCGCAGCAGGGCCATGTCGTTGCGGGCGCGCTCGGCGGCCAGGGACGCCTGGTCGATGTCCATGCGCAGGGTCTGGAGGACCTCGCCGGTCTGCTGGGCGGCGAGGGCGGTCGGCGCGACGAGCGCTTCGGACAGGTCGCGGGCGCGCTTGGTCTCGGCGGCCAGTCCCGCGCCCTGCCGGACGGCATGGGCCAGCATGATCGCCAGACCGGCGGGGGCGAGGGCGATCAGCGCGTAGACGGCGATCCGCAGGGGCTCCATGTCGACCGAGCCCGAGCCGATCTCGAACGCGGCCCAGGCGGCGACGCCTCCGATCCACAGGGCGGCTGCGACCCCGGCGACCAGATAGGCGTGGCGACCGGACGGCGCCGGGGTTTCGCGTCGGCGGATGACCGGGGCCGGCGGCGGCGGGGTCTCGATGGCGACGGGCGGCGCGTCCGGGGTTTCGGCAAGGAAGCGGATCTCGACCGGCGCTTCATCGGACGCGGGCTCGGCTTCGGCCGCGGCGGCCGCCCGGGCGGCCTCGGCTTCGCGTTCCGCGGCGATGCGCTGTTCCTCGGCCAGTCGCCGGCGACGGCGCTCGGACATCGGGCGCTCGGTGCGGGCGGGCGCCGCCTCTTCGGCGGTCTCGGCGTCGGCGGCGATGTCGGACGAGGCGTCAGCCGCCGGCTCCTGCGCCGGTTCGGACAGGTTCAGCGGAGGCCGTTGGCGGGGAGGCTTCATCAGGCGTTGATCTCGTCTCGGACGGCGTCGACAGGATGCCCGCAAAAGGGACCCCGGAACCCTAGCGGGTCAAACACACGGAGCAAAGGCGAGCCCGGACGATTCCGGAAGCCGTCAACAGTCGCGTTTCTGATCGGCGGAACCGGTGATCGCGGCGGCCGGCGTTTCCGGACCGCAATCGCGCACGCGATGGATTTCGCGTTCAGGTTTAGGAGACGCGTCGATGTCCAGGCCGAACTGCGACAGGGCCGCAGCGGCGAGCATGGCGATGAAGCCTGCGATCAAATTGATCAGCGCCTGCATCGCCGATCTCCCCTGTCCCGAATGACCGGCCCTTTATGCGCCCGAAATCGTCCTGAAACAATGCGGGAACCGTGTCCGAAGCGTCACCATTGACCGGATATACGCGCCCATGGGAACGGAAATGCCCGGCGCGCGTCTCCTGAGCGGGGAGGCGCATGCCGCCGTCATGCGAATCGGACAGGCCTTGCGGCATGGTTGAGCAACACGACAGTCTGTTCGCGCCGGGCCGCAACTGCTGGCGCGTGGAAAAGGCGAACCGGTTCGCCGTCCTGATGGAGAACGCCGCCTATTTCTCGGCCCTGCGCTCCGCCCTCGACAAGGCGCAGCGATCGGTCGTGCTCCTGGGCTGGCAATTCGATCCCCGGACGCGGCTGCACCCCGACATCGCCAACGCGGGACCGACCGACGAGATCGGCCACCTCCTGCGCATGCTGGTGAAGTCGAAGCCCGAGCTGGATGTACGCCTGCTGATCTGGAAGTCGCCGCTGGTGATCGCCGCCTCCCAGGGTTTCTTTCCCCAGAGGGCGCAGGGCTGGTTCCGCAAGCGGATGGTGGAGTTCAGGCTCGACCCGCCGCCGGCGCCGGGCGCCTGTCATCACCAGAAGGTGGTCATTATCGATGACGCCGTGGCTTTCGTGGGCGGAGGCGATATCTCCGTGGACCGATGGGACTGCGATGAACACCAGGACGGGGATCCTCGCCGGTGCCAGCCGTCCGGCCTGATCGCACCGCCCCGACATGAGGTGATGTGCGTCGTCGACGGACCGGCGGCCCGCGCGCTCGGCGATCTGGCGCGGGAGCGCTGGCGCAAGGCGACCGACGAACGCACGATCGTGGACGAGGGCTCCGGCGATCCATGGCCGGACGGCGTCGAGCCTGACCTGTTCGACGCCCCCATGGCCATCACCCGGACCGAGCCGGGCTTCGGGCAGTGGACCGAGGTGCGGGAGAACGAGGCTCTGCACCTCGACGCCATTCGCCGGGCCAGGAAGCTGATCTATCTGGAGAACCAGTACTTCACCTCGCCGGTGATCGCCGCCGCCCTGGCGGAGCGTCTGGCCGAGGCGGACGGGCCCGAGGTGGTGCTGGTCTCCACCGGCCAGAGCCCCAGCTGGTTTGACAAGCTGACCATGGACACCGCCCGTTCCGAGGTCCTCTACCGGCTCGAACAGGCCGACCGGAACAACCGGTTCTTCGCCTTCGCGCCGCATACCCGGGAAGGGGGGCGGATCATCGTGCACGCCAAGATGTCGATTTACGACGATCAGGTGCTGCGGGTCGGGTCGACCAATCTGAACAACCGGTCGCTGGGCTTTGACACCGAGTGCGACGTCGCCGTGGCGCCGGGAACGGCCGAGGGCGAGGCGGCGATCCGCCGGTATCGTCACCGCACGCTCGGCCACTGGCTGGGCGTCGACGGGGAGGCCTTCGCGGCGGCGGAGGCCCTGACCGGCTCGGTCGGGATGGCGGTGCACCGCTTCGACAGCGGGCGGATGCAGATCCTCGGGGCGACGCCGCCGTCCAGCGTGGAGCAGATGATCGCGGAGTTCCAGCTGGGGGATCCGACGTCGATGCGCGACGCCTTCCGGCCCTGGCGGCGCCGGACGGCGTCGCAAAGACGTCAGGCGCTCACGCCGTCCTGATCTCGAAGTCGATGATCAACGGGAGGTGATCGGAGGCCATCCGCGCGAGCGGAGAGAAGGGCGCGCTGACCCCCGTGACGGTGATCTCCGGGCTGGTGAAGCAGTGATCGATCCGAATGGCCGGGAAGCTGGAGGGAAAGGTCTTCACCGAGGGCTTGAGGCCCAGCGACCGCTGGCAATCGGCCAGCCTGCGCGCCAGGATTTGGTAGGGGCGGGTGATCGAGGTGGCGTTGAAATCGCCGGTCAGAAGGGTCGGGCCGGTGCATTCCGGATGGCCCAGCCAGTGATCCCCGACCAGGGCCGCGGCCTGAAGCCGCTGTTCACGCGGCACCAGTCCCAGGTGGGTGTTGAAGACATTCAGCGTGGCGCTCCCGATCTCGATGGCCACCCAGAGGGCGCCGCGCGGCTCAAGGCCCGGGACCCCGCGAACGGTCGGCAGACCGCCGGACCGCACCAGACGCTCGGGCAGGTGCGTCAGGACCGCGTCGCCGTAGAGTTCCGCCTCGACCCGCATGGCCGGGTGGAAGTGGTAGCTCATGGCCAGTTGCTCGGCGATCTCGCGCGCCTGATCGACGAAGCCCGTGCGGGCGCGGCCGACGTCCAGTTCCTGCAGGCAGACGATGTCCGGCTCGTGCTCGGCGATCACCGCGGCGATGCGGCTCACGTCCAGTTTGCGGTCGACGCCGACACAGCGGTGTACATTGTAGGTGAGAAGGCGGGGCATGGTCTTCCGGTCTGGCCTCGCGGCGCGGGGCGGTCCTGTCATCGCCCCATTCGACGTCGGAAGGATGACAGGCCGCCGCAGGGTAGAACCCGGCAGCGGCTCAGGTCGTTCCGGGCGCCGGCGACGGGACAGCCGGAACGGCCGGAGCCGGCCCGACGGCGGGCGCGGGCGGGGCCGCGGGGGGAGGCGGGGGTTCCGGCGGATCAGCCGCAAACACCGCCATTCGGGGGCGACCGCCGGACAGCAGCGACGCCGGGAAGTGGGTCAGCGCCTCGTTGAACTCACTTGCGGCCTCGTTGTAGTCGATCCGCGCGACCGCAATCCGGCCTTCGGCCGCGGTGAGGCGGGCGTACAGGATCAGGAAATCGGTATTCGAGCGCAGCGCAGGATGGCGGGCCGCGATCCGGGTCAGCCGGGTCAGGGACCAGTTGAGCTCCACCTGCGCCTGCCGGTAGCGGCGGAAGGCGTCCTCGTCGGTCGGGGACGGCGGGAAGGGCGAGGCCTTCGCGGCGTCAGCCGCGATCCGGCGAAGGGCCTCGGCCTCCTCGGCGCCTGTCGCCGCCTGGACTTCGGGGACGATGCTGGCGGCGAGCCGGGCGCGGGCCAGATACTGGGCCTGGACATCCGCCCAGCGCGCCTGGGCGGCCTCTTCAAGGGTTTGGGTCCCGTCGACGTCACAGCCGCCCAGGAGCGGCGTCATCGCAAGTCCCAGGGCCAGGGCCACGAGACGGGACGGCAGGCGGATCATCAACTTCTCCCGGGCGCGTTGCGGGGGACTATCGGACCCGACTCACCCCGGTTCAAGCGTCGAGGGACACGGCGTCCACACCGGCCGCGCGACAGGCGGCGGTATAGGTGTTGGCCAACAGGCAGGCGATGGTCATGGGCCCCACGCCGCCGGGGACCGGGGTGATGCGACCGGCGACGGCGGCGGCCTCCTCGAAGGCGACGTCGCCGACCACCCGGGTCTTGCCCTCGGCGGCCTTGACCGGGTCCCTCGACGGGACGCGGTTGATGCCCACGTCGATCACGGTGGCTCCGGGCTTGATCCAGTCGCCGCGCACCATCTCGGGGCGCCCGACGGCGGCGACCATGATGTCGGCGGTGCGGCACAGGGCCGGCAGGTCCTTCGTGCGCGAGTGGGCGATGGTGACGGTGCAGCTTTCCGCCAGCAGCAGCTGGGCCATGGGCTTGCCGACGATGTTCGACCGGCCCACGACCACGGCGTTCAGTCCGGTCAGGTCGCCCAGCTCGGCGCGCAGCAGCATGATGCAGCCCAGCGGCGTGCAGGGAACGAGTCCGGGCAGGCCGACGGCCAGACGGCCTGCGTTGACTACGTGGAAGCCGTCCACATCCTTGTCCGGGTGGATGGCGTCCAGAACGGCGGCGCTGTCGATGTGGGCGGGCAGGGGCAGCTGGACCAGGATGCCGTGGATGCCGGCATCGGCGTTCAGCCCGGCGATCAGGGCCAGCAGGTCGCTCTGGGAGGTGTCGGCGGGCAGGCGATGGGTGTCCGAGCGCATGCCCGCCCGCAAGGTCGTCTCACCCTTGTTGCGGACATAGATCTGGCTGGCCGGATCCTCGCCGACGATGACCACGGCCAGACCCGGTTTGACTCCATGCGCGGCTTCCAGGCGGGCGGAGGCGGCGGCGACGCGCTCCACCAGCCCGGCCGCGAAGGCCTTTCCGTCAATCAGGGTCGCGCGGGCGGGTTCGGCCGTCATGGGCTTCGGCTCCGGTCGTCAGGAATCGTGCGGTGCGCGCGATTTACAGACGGGCGGGTTCCGCGTCTATGATCACGAGCGACTCCCAGAGGACTCCGTATGCGCCGTCACATCATTCTCGCCGCCGTCAGCAGCCTGGCGCTCGTCGCCGCCCTCGCGGGGCCCGCCGCCGCCCAGGACCCGACGCCGCTGGCTCCGGGCGACCGGATCGAGGGTGAGATCACCGACTCCGACGCCGCGGGGCCTGACGACGCCTACCGCTATGACGCCTATGTGGTGTCCGCCGCGGCGGGGCAACGGTTCGAGGTCATCATGCGCTCGGAGGCGTTCGACGCCTATCTGCAGGTGCAGCGGCCGGGCGCGGAGCCGGACGAGGATCCCCTGGCCAGCGATGACGACGGTCTGGGCGAGGACACGGACTCGCGGCTTCGTTTCGCGGCCGAGACCGCCGGCGAGTATGTGATCCGGGCCCGTCCCCTGTCCGGTCGGAGCGGCGGCGCCTACACTCTCAGCCTGACCGAGCGCGCTCCGGCGGCGCCGGCGCCCGAACCCCGGGCCATCCGGCTCGGGCAGACCATCGAGGGCGAAATCGCGGGCGGCGATCCCGAAAGCGTCGAGGGCCCGCTCTACGACGCCTATGTCTTCACCGGACGCAGCGGCGACCGGATCGCGCTGGCGCTCGATTCCGAAGCCTTCGACGCCATGGTCCGGCTGGGGCGGATGGTCAACGGCGTCTTCGAGGAGCTGGCGTCTAACGACGACGGCCCGGATACCGGGCTGAACTCCCGGCTGGTGTTCACCCTGCCGGAGGCCGGCGAATACGTCATTCGCGCGATGCCGTTGGGAAACGATGACGAGGGCGCCTACAGCCTGACCCTCTCGGAGGGGCCGCCGCCGGTCCAGGCGCAGACCATCCGCATGGGCGACACGGTTCGCGGTGAACTGACCGAGCGCGACGGACGCAGCGAGAGCGGCAGCGGCTACGCCGACGCCTATCGTTTCACCGGACGCGAGGGACAGCGGATCCGGATCGACATGACCTCGAGCCGCTTCGACACCTATCTGGAGCTGTTCGACAACGAGCAGAACAGCCTGGCCAGCGATGACGACGGCGGCCCCGAGGGCACCAACTCGCGGCTGATCTTCACCCTGCCGAAAGACGGGGCCTATGTGATCGAGGCGCGGGCCTTCACGGAAGCGACCGGCGAGTATCGCCTCGTCCTCAGCGAGGTTGAACCCGATGCGCCGCCCCGGCCGCTGGCGTTCGGCGCGACGGTGCAGGGCGAGATCGCCGAGAACGACGCCC
This sequence comes from Brevundimonas sediminis, assembly GCF_048799765.1. Classification (NCBI taxonomy): domain Bacteria; kingdom Pseudomonadati; phylum Pseudomonadota; class Alphaproteobacteria; order Caulobacterales; family Caulobacteraceae; genus Brevundimonas; species Brevundimonas sediminis. Next base: position 12,731 of record NZ_JBLYQK010000028.1, on the reverse strand, counting down.
GCGACGCCGAGGACAGGGGCTATGACGCCTATGTCTTCGAGGGGGTCGAGGGCCAGCGGGTCCGGGCGATCATGCGATCGGGCGATTTCGACACCTATCTTCAGATCGGTCACGCGGAGGGCGAGTTCACGGCCCTGGCGCGCGATGATGACGGACTGGGCGAAGGGACGGACTCGCGTCTGAACTTCACCCTGCCGGACGACGGCCGCTATGTGCTGCGCGCCTCGCCGCTGGGCGCGGAAGGGAAGGGGCTCTATTCGCTGGAGCTGCAGGACCGCGGTCCGCAGCCGGTCGCCGGAAGCCTGCTGGTCGGGGTCACCGCCCGGGGCATCCTGACCGAGAGCGACGCCACGACCGACGACAACAGATTCTATGACGCCTACCGGGTGACGCTGAAGGAGGGCGAGAAGCTGGTCATCAAGATGGTGTCCAACGAGGTCGACAGCTTCGTGATCATCGGCCGCGCCGGTGAAGACAGCTTTGAGGCGCTCGGCTCGGATGACGACGGCCTTTCGGACACCCACTCCAAGCTGGAGTGGGAAGCGCCGGAGGACGGGGTCTACGAGATCCGCGCGGGGACCTACCAGCACGGCCAGACCGGGTCGTACGCCCTCATCGTCGACAGACAGCCCTGACGACGACCGGACGCCGCCCATGTCCGGAATCGTCGATCGCAAGGACCAGCATCTGGACGTGATCCTGTCCGGCAAGGCCCGGCACGCGGTCGGGACCGGGCTGGACGCGGTGCGCTTCGTGCACGAGGCCCTGCCGGACCTGGACTACGGCAAGATCGATCTGGGCACGGACTTCCTGGGGCGGCGGTTGAAGGCGCCGCTGCTGATCTCGGCCATGACCGGCGGACCGGCGCGCGCGGCGGCCATCAATGCCCGGCTGGCGGAGGCGGCCCAGTCGCTGGGCATCGCCCTCGCGGTCGGGTCGCAGCGGGCGGCGCTGGAGTCCGATGCGCCGACGCCGGGGCTGGATATGAGCCTGCGTCTGAAGGCGCCGGACACCCCGATCCTGGCCAATATCGGCGCGGCCCAGCTGACGCGGGGCGTGGGGTCGGACGAGGCCCGGCGCATCGTGGACATGATCGCCGCCGACGCCCTGATCGTGCATCTGAACCCACTTCAGGAAGCCTGCCAGACCGGCGGCGACCGGGACTGGTGGGGCGTGGGCGCGGCGCTGGAGGCGCTGGTGCGGGCGGCCGATTTCCCGGTGGTGGTCAAGGAGACCGGGGCCGGGATCTCTGCCGCGACGGCGAAGCGGCTGGCCGACATGGGGGTAGCGGCGCTGGATGTCTCCGGCGCGGGCGGCTCGAACTGGGCGCTGGTCGAGGGCGAACGCGCGGAGGCGTCGTCCGACAAGGCTCATGCGGCCGCCTTCGCCGACTGGGGCATGCCCACCGCCCGGGCCATCGCCGAGGTGCGGGCGGCCTGTCCCCGGACCCTGGTGATCGGCTCCGGCGGCATCCGTGACGGCGTGGATGCGGCGAGGGCCATCCGGCTGGGCGCCGACATGGTCGGTCAGGCGGCGGGGGTGCTGCAGGCCGCGACCGTCTCGACCGAGGCGGTGGTCGAGCATTTCCAGACCGTGATCCGGCAACTGCGGACCGTCTGCTTTTGCACCGGCTCGGCGAACCTGACGGCGCTGGCGCGGGCGCCGTTGCAGGGGTGAAAAGTGCACTCTGCAGAAAATGGAGTGCACTTTAGTGCACTTTTTCCCGTGAGGCGGGGGCAGGCACGGCGAATTCAACCGTGGCAGAGGACGTCAGGGCGCAAGGTCGGGACCGGGCGTGAGGCGCCGTGGCGAAATTTTTGTGTGGCGGAGACAGCGTGCGCTCAACCCGGAGGGAACTGCACGGACCGCGATGTCAAAGACCGGGGCGCAGTCTGACACGCCGATGCGTCAGGATTGGACGTAGGGCGACCGGAGCGCTTGATCCGGCAGAGAGGAAGGCCGAGATCAGCTGTCGTCCGACGATGTGATCACCGGCCTGACAGGCTCCCCCGCGCCGGTGGCGCCGAAGGTCTCGGGATGGCTCATCAACCATTGCATGGAACAGTCGTAGGCTCGGTCACGGCCTGACGCCTTCGCCGAAAGCCAGGCTGAGCCCTCCGTGGTCCCACGGGTGATATGGGTCATGCCGCAGGCCCGCGCCGCCTTCTCGAAAGCCTGCAACCCTTCCGGCGTGCCCGACACTTTCAGTTCCGGGCCAGCCAGGCGAGTGGGCGCCTGACAGCCGGAAGCCATCAGGGCGGCGATGGCGAGATGAGCGAGCTGACGCATCACGCCGACGGCAGCAGGTCGGCCGCGAACACCCGGTACCGCCCGGCGCGCACCGTCTCGGTTGCGCGCTCGATGTCCGGGGCGAAGTATTTGTCCGAGGCGTAGGGCTCGGCGGCTTCGCGGACGATGGACCAGACCTGTTCGAGGTCGGGCGAGGACGTCAGGGGGCGGTGGAAGTCGAGGCCCTGCGCGGCGGCGAGCAGCTCAATGCCGACGACGGCGGCGGTGTTTCCGGCCATATCCAGCAGGCGGTGGGCGCCGTGGGTGGCCATGGAGACGTGGTCTTCCTGGTTGGCGCTGGTCGGCACGGTGTCGATGACGCAGGGGTGGGCGACCATGCGGTTCTCGGCCACCAGGGCGGCGGCGGTGACCTGGGCGATCATGAAGCCCGAGTTCAGGCCGCTTTCCTTGACCAGGAAGGCGGGCAGATCGCTCATCTTCGGATCGACCAGGATCGAGGTGCGGCGCTCGGAGATGTTTCCGATCTCGCACAGGGCCATGGCGATCTGGTCGGCGGCGTAGGCGACCGGTTCGGCGTGGAAATTGCCGCCCGAGATGACGTCGCCGTCCTCGATGAAGACCAGCGGATTGTCGGTCACGGCGTTGGCCTCGCGCTCCAGCATGGCGGCGGCGTTGCGCAGGACGTCGAGCGTGGCGCCCATGACCTGGGGCTGGCAGCGCAGGGAGTAGGGGTCCTGCACCTTGGCGCAGTCATGGCGGTGGCTGTCGCGGATGGCCGATCCGGCCATGAGGGCGCGCAGGCGGGCGGCGACGTCGATCTGGCCGGGTTGGCCGCGCAGGGCGTGGATGCGGTGGTCGAACGGGGCGTCCGAACCCTTGAGCGCATCGACCGACAGGGCGCCGGCGGCGATGCCCGCGGCGAAACAGGCCTCGGCCGCGAACAGGCCCGCGAGCGCCAGCGCGGTCGAGCACTGCGTGCCGTTCAGCAGGGCCAGGCCCTCCTTGGGACCGAGCACGACGGGCTTCAGGCCGACGCGGGCGAGGGCGGCCTCGGCGGACAGGACCTCGCCGTTCTGACGCGCCTCGCCGACGCCGATCAGGACGCAGGACATGTGGGCCAGCGGGGCCAGGTCGCCGGAGGCGCCGACCGAGCCCTTGGACGGGATGGACGGCAGGATGTCGGCGTTCACCAGCGCGATCAGGGCCTCCAGCGTGCCGCGACGGACGCCCGAAGCGCCCTTGGACAGGCTGGCGATCTTGAGCACCAGCAGCAGGCGGGTGACCGCGTCGGAGAGCAGGGGGCCGACGCCGCAGGCGTGGCTGAGGACGAGGTTCTTCTGAAGGGTTTCAAGGTCTTCCGGCGCAATGCTGGTGTTGGCCAGCAGGCCGAAGCCGGTGTTGATGCCGTAGACGGTGCGGCCCTCGGCGAGGATGGCGGCGACGGTCGCCGCGCCCTTCTCGACATTGGCCCAGGCGGCGTCGGTCAGGCTGACCGTGACGGGGCCTTCGAGGACGGCGCGAAGCTGCGGCAGGGTGAGCGGGGATTGGCCGATGGTGAGGTGGGTCATCTCTATCCTTCTCCCTTCCCCTCGATGGGGAAGGGCCGGGGATGGGGTGGTGGCAGTCTGTTGAAGGTTCGGGCGCGTGAGGCGACGGAGCCTTTTGCGGGAAGCGGGAAAGAGTGTGCGACCACCCCCACCCAACCCTCCCCCATCGAGGGGGAGGGCTTATCGGAGTGACGGCAGATTGAGCCCGTGTTCCTTCGCGGCCTGTTTGGCGATGTCATAGCCCGCGTCGGCGTGGCGCATGACGCCGGTGGCGGGGTCGTTCCAGAGGACGCGTTCGAGGCGGGCGGCGGCTTCGGGCGTGCCGTCGGCGACGATGACGACGCCGGAGTGCTGGCTGTAGCCCATGCCGACCCCGCCGCCATGGTGCAGGGAGACCCAGCTGGCGCCCGAGGCGGTGTTGAGCAGGGCGTTGAGCAGGGGCCAGTCGGAGACGGCGTCCGAACCGTCCTGCATGGCCTCGGTTTCGCGGTTGGGGCTGGCGACGGAGCCGGAGTCGAGGTGGTCGCGGCCGATGACGATCGGGCCGCTGAGCTCGCCCGAGGCGACCATCTCGTTGAACATCAGGCCGGCGCGGTGGCGATCGCCCAGACCGATCCAGCAGATGCGGGCGGGCAGGCCCTGGAAGGCGATGCGCTCGCCCGCCATGTCGAGCCAGCGGTGAAGGCCCGCGTTGTCCGGGAACAGCGTCTTCATCGCCGCGTCGGTCTTGCGGATGTCCTCCGGATCGCCGGTCAGGGCGGCCCAGCGGAAGGGGCCGACGCCGCGGCAGAAGAGGGGGCGGATGTAGGCCGGGACGAAGCCCGGGAAGTCGAAGGCGTTCGACACGCCCGCGTCGAAGGCGACCTGACGGATGTTGTTGCCGTAGTCGGTGACCGGGATGCCTATGGCCTCGAAATCGAGCATGGCCTGAACGTGGACGGCGCAGGATTTACGGGCGGCGGCCTCGACGGCGGCGGGGTCGGAGGCGCGCTTGTCCTCCCACTCGGCGACGGTCCAACCCATGGGCAGGTAGCCGTTGACGAGGTCGTGGGCGCTGGTCTGATCGGTGACCAGATCGGGGCGAACGCCGCGTTTGACCAGTTCAGGCAGAACTTCAGCCGCATTGCCCAACAGGCCGACAGAAATAGGCTTTTTGTCGATCTTCGATTGTTCGATCAGGGCCAGGGCCTCGTCCAGGGTCTCGGCCATGACGTCGAGGTAGCGGGTGCGCAGACGCATCTCGATCCGGCTGCGCTGGCATTCGATGGCGAGGCAGGAAGCGCCCGCCATGGTCGCCGCCAGCGTCTGGGCGCCGCCCATGCCGCCGAGGCCGGCGGTCAGGATCCACTTGCCCGACCAGTCGCCGTCGTAGTGCTGGCGTCCGGCCTCCATGAAGGTCTCGTAGGTGCCCTGAACGATGCCCTGGGTGCCGATGTAGATCCAAGAGCCGGCGGTCATCTGGCCGTACATGGCCAGCCCCTTCTTATCCAACTCGTTGAAGTGGTCCCAGGTCGCCCATTTGGGGACGAGGTTGGAGTTGGCGATCAGGACGCGGGGGGCGTCGGCGTGGGTGCGGAAGACGCCGACCGGCTTGCCCGACTGGACCAGCAGGGTCTGGTCGGCCTCCAGCGCGCGGAGCTGATCGACGATGGTGTCGAAGGCCTGCCAGTTGCGGGCCGCCTTGCCGATGCCGCCGTAGACGACGAGGTCTTCCGGACGCTCGGCGACCTCGGGATCGAGGTTGTTCATCATCATGCGCAGGGCGGCCTCGGCGGCCCAGGTTTTCGCGGTCATCTCGGTCCCGCGCGGGGCGCGGACGATGCGGGCGTTGGAGGTCATTTTCAGGCTCGCTGGCTGATCGCGAAGTCGCGGGCGGCGGTGAGGACGTCGCGCAGGGTGCGCGTGATGGGCGCGGCGCGGGCCGCGTCGAAGGGGGTAGGCCAGGTCGAGGCGGTCATCTCGGCGGGCTCGTCGACATAGCCGCGGCAGGCCAGCTCCATCTGGATGGCATGGGTCCCCTTGGCGGGCTGGCCGTAGTGGCGGGTGGTCCAGCCGCCCTTGAAGCGGCCGTTGACGACGTGGGTGTCGCCCGAGGCGATGCAGGCGGCCTCGACGGCGGCGGTCAGGGCCGGATCGCAGGTGACGCCGCCGTTATCGCCGATGTTGAACTGCGGGAGCTGGCCGTCGAACAGGCGCGGGACGTGCGAGCGGATGGAGTGGGCGTCGTAGAGGACGACCGGGCCGTTGGCCGACAGGCGCTCGATCTGGGCCATCAGGGCGGCGTGGTAGGGATCGAAGAACTCGGTGCGGCGGGCCTCGATCTCGACCGCGTCCGGTTCGAGCCCCGGCTTGTACAGGGGCTCGCCGTCGAAGGTCTCGGTGGGGCACAGGCCCGTGGTGGTCATGCCCGGATAGAGGGACTGGCCCGAGGGGTCGCGGTTCACGTCGATGACGCTGCGCGAGATGGCCGTGCGCACCGTGGTGGCGCCCAGTTCGGTGGCGAAGGCGTAGAGGCGGTCGATCCACCAGTCGGCGTCCTTGCGGGCGCGCCACGGGTCGACCATGCGGGCCTCGATGGCCGCCGGAATGTCCGTGCCGGTATGGGGAAAGGCGACGATCAGGGGCGCATCGCCGGGCGTCACCGTCAGCCAGTCGCTCATGCCTTGCTCCGTCTTGTCAGGGTCCTGATTATGTATAGACATATTCGGGTCGATGGAGAGTTGTCCAGTGCCGGAAGCCGCCGCCCACAGCCTGTTCTTCCGCCGCGCCCTGCTGCCGCAGGGCTGGGCCGGGAATGTGAGGATCACCGTCGCGGACGGGGCGATCTCGGCGGTCGAGACGGAGGCGGTCCAGGCGCCGGGCGAGGCCGATCTGGGCGTGGTCCTGCCGGGGCTGTCGAACGTGCACAGCCACGCCTTCCAGCGGGCCATGGCCGGGCTGACGGAGGAGCGCGGACCCAATCAGGGCGACGACTTCTGGTCCTGGCGGGCGCTGATGTACCGCTTCCTCGACCGGGGCGGGCCGGAGGAGATCGAGGCGATCACGGCCCTGGCCTTCGCCGAAATGCTGGAGGGCGGCTTCACCCGGGTGGGGGAGTTCCACTATCTGCATAATGACCCGGACGGCCGGGCCTATGCCGACCGGGGCGAGCTGGCGGGACGGATCGCGGCGGCGGCGGAGGCGACCGGGATCGCCCTGACCCTGCTGCCGGTTTTCTACGCCCATGCGGGTTTCGGCGGGACAGCGCCTGCGCACGGACAGCGGCGCTTTATCAATGACATCGACAGCTTTGCGAAGCTGATGGATGAAAGCCGGAAGATCGCCTCGACCTTGCCGGACGCGGTCGTGGGCGTGGCCCCGCACAGCCTGCGGGCGGTGACGCCGGAGGAGATCGCGGCGGTGGTCCCGATGGCCGGCGACGGACCCGTGCATATCCATGCGGCGGAGCAGACCAAGGAGGTCGACGACTGCCTGGCCTGGTCGGGCGCGCGGCCGGTGCAGTGGCTGCTGGACAATGTCGGGCTGGACCGGCGCTGGTGCCTGATCCACGCGACCCATCTGACGGCGGACGAGACGACGCGGATGGCGAAGAGCGGCGCCGTGGCGGGGCTGTGCCCGGTGACGGAGGCCAATCTGGGGGACGGCGTCTTCCCGGCGGTCGACTTCCTGGCCCAGGGCGGAGCCTTCGGGGTCGGGACCGACTCGAACGTGCTGATCGACGCGGCGGGAGAGCTGAGGGCGCTGGAGTACAGCCAGCGGCTGACGCGGCGCGGACGGGCGGTGCTGGCGGACAGTGAAGCCTCGACCGGCGGGACCCTGTACCGGCGCGCACTGGCGGGCGGGGCGCAGGCGACGCAGGGGGCGACAGGCATTGCGGCCGGGCAGGCGGCGGACTTCGTCTCGCTGGAGACGGACGATCTGGCCTATGCGGGCCGGAGCGACGACGCCCTGCTGGACAGCCTGGTCTTCGCCGGACCGAAGCGGGCGATCCGCACCGTGTGGCGGCGGGGCCGGGTGGTGGTCGAGAACGGCCGCCATGTGGGCTGGGACGTCATCGAGGCCCGCTACCGCCGGGCGCTGGACGCCGTGCTCGGCGGATGAGCGCCCTGCATCGCCGGATCGGCGCGGACATCGAACGGCGCATCCTGTCGGGCGAATGGCCGCCGGGGGCGCGGGTGCCGACCGAGGCCGAGCTTCAGGCGGAATACGGCTGTGCCCGCATGACGGTGTCGAAGGCGCTGACCGACCTGTCGGCGCGCGGCCTGATCGTGAGGCGGCGGCGGGCCGGGTCGGTGGTGGCGCGGCCGCCGGTGCATTCGGCGGTGCTGGACATCCCGGACATCGCCGCCGAGATCGCGGCGCGGGGCATGGCCTACGGCTATGAACGGCTGGAGCGGTCCGTGCGGGCGGCGGCGGCGGAGGAACGGTGGCTGGGCGAGCGGGTGGTGGCGGTGGCCTGCCTGCATCGCGCGGACGGCGCGCCCTTCGCCCTGGAGCGCCGCCTGATCGGTCTGGCGGCGACGCCGGAGGCCGGGGAGGAAAGCTTCGAGACGGTGTCGCCGGGCGGCTGGCTGCTGAAGCGGGCGCCGTGGACCGAGGCGGAGCACCGGATCGCGGCGGTGGCGGCGGACCGGGAGACGGCCCTGCGGCTGGACCTTGAGCCCGGCGAGGCCTGTCTGAAGCTGGAACGCCGGACCTGGGCGGACGGCCGGGGCGTGACCTGGGCGTGGCAGACCTTCCCGGGGCAGGCCTATGATCTGGTCGCCCGCTTCTCTCCCGCGCGCCCGGAGGCCCGATGAGCACGACACTGCTGACCGACTGCCATGTGGCGACGATGCGCGAGGGCGGCGCGACCTATGGCGCGATCGAGGACGCCGCCATCCTGATCCGCGGCGGGAAGATCGCGTGGGTCGGGCCGCGGGCGGAGGCGCCGGCGGCGGATGGGGTGGAAGGGCTTGATGGGCGCTGGGTCACGCCGGGGCTGATCGACTGCCATACCCATCTGGTGTTCGGCGGCGACCGGTCGGGCGAGTTCGAGCAGCGTCTGGGTGGTGCGACCTATGAGGAGATCGCGCGCGCTGGAGGCGGCATCGTCTCCTCGGTGAAGGCCACCCGGGCGGCGTCGGAGGACGAGCTCTATGCGAGCGCCCTCTCACGACTGGAGGGGCTGAAGGCCACGGGCGTCACCACGGTGGAGATCAAGTCCGGCTACGGCCTGGATCGCGACAGCGAACTGGCCATGCTGCGCGTGGCGCGGCGGATCGGGCGCGAGGCGGGGGTGAGGGTGCGCACCAGCTATCTGGGCCTGCATGCCGTGCCGCCCGAGCTGAAGGCGGATCGCGGCGCCTATGTCGATCTGGCCATCGACGACATCCTGCCGGCGGCCCATGCCGAGGGGCTGGTCGACATGGTCGACGCCTATTGCGAACCCATCGCCTTCACGACGGAGGAGGTGAGCCGCCTGTTCGAAAAGGCGAAGGCGCTGGGCCTGCCGGTCAAGCTGCACGCGGATCAGCTGTCGGACGGCGGCGGGGCGGCGCTGGCGGCGAAATACAACGCCCTGTCGGCGGACCATGTGGAGCACACGACCGGGCCGGGCGTGAAGGCCATGGCCGAGGCGGGGGTGGTGGCGGTGCTGCTGCCGGGCGCCTTCCTGATGCTGCGCGAGACGACCCTGCCGCCGGTGGCGCTGTTCCGGGAGCATGGGGTGAAGATGGCGGTGGCGACGGACTGTAATCCGGGCACCTCGCCGGTGGCGTCGATGACGGCGGCGCTGAACCTGGCCTGCGTGCAGTTCCGCCTGACGCCGGAGGAGGCGCTGGCCGGGGCGACGCGGGTGGCGGCGAAGGCGCTGGGCCTGACCGACGTCGGGACCCTCGCGCCGGGCAAGGCGGCGGACCTCGCGGTGTGGGACATCACCCGCCCGGCCGAGCTTTGCTACTGGTTGGGCAAGCCCCTGCTGTCTGCGCGATATGTGTCAGGTGAGCGCGCATAGGTGGTTTGTTAACGCGAATCCGCGCACAGTTTCCCGTATGAAGCGGGATCTGGTCGAATTCGGGCTGGTAGTCGCCCTGATTGCGACGACGATCCTGTTCGGCCTGGCGACAAGCCTGCAGGTGGCCGGGGTCTTCTCCTGAAGCCTGATCGGCCCCGGATTTCGCGCTAGAGCTTCCACTCTGTGATGGCGTTCAGGTCGGGGCGGGGACGCTCCAGCGGACCTTCGGCCAGCGTGCCGATGTGGATGAAGCCCGCCACAAGCTCACCCTCGCGAACGCCCAGCAGGGCCGTGGCGTCGGCGTCATAGCTGTACCAGTCCGTGATCCAGCTGGCCGAATAGCCCAGGGCGTTGGCGGCGTGCTCAAGATTCATGCAGACGGCGCCCGCCGACAGATGCTGCTCCCGGACCGGCACCTTCGGGCTGTCGACCGGGGAGGCGATGACGAGAATGGTCAGGGGCGGTGCGGTCAGCTTCGAGAGCACCTTGCGGGCCTTGTCGGCGCCGGGCTGCCTGTCCGCGAGCGGCAGAAGCTGCGTGGCGATGTCTGCCCGCGCCTGCGGTCCCAGCACGACGAAGCGCCAGGGGAACAGCTTGCCGTGATCCGGGGTGCGCGCGCCCAGCAGCAGGATGCGTTCCACCTCCTCCCGCGACGGCCCGGGGCCGGTCAGGCTCTGGGCCGGGGCCGAGCGCCGACGGGCCAGGCGGTCCTGAAACTCGATGGAAGCGACGGGGAGGGGCAGGGCGGCGCCCAGATCGGTATCGGTCATGTGGTGTAGCTAGTCGTCCGCGCGCCGGGGCGCCATACCCGGAGCATGACCGACTCCCGTGACGCCTTCGACAAGGACCGCCCGACCCCGCTGTGGGACGATGGAAGCGACCGCCCGCCGCCGTGGACGGACGCGGGACACAGCGTCTTCTTCGAGAGCCCGTGGATGAAGCTGACCCGGCACGACGCGACGGCGCCGACCGGGCACAAGGCCGACTACATGGTCATGCGGCCGCAGAACATGTCGGTGGGCGTGCTGCCGCTGCACGCGGACGGGACCGTGACGCTGGTGGGCCAGCAGCGGTTCGCCCTGATGAACTGGTCGTGGGAGATGCCGGAGGGCGGCGCGCCCTATGACGAGGACCCGCTTGAAGGGGCGAAGCGCGAACTGGCCGAGGAGGCCGGGCTGGCGGCGGCGCAGTGGCGGCTGGCCTATCGCGCCGAGATGTCGAACTCGATCACCGACGAGCGGGCCATGGCATGGCTGGCGTGGGATTTCACGGAGGTTCCTGTCGCGCCGGACGAGACCGAAATCATCCGCGTCATCCGCGTGCCGTTCGGCGATCTGCTGCGTGAGATCGGGCGCGGCTCGATCCGGGACATGTTTACCCTCGCGACAGTGCTGCGGGCTTACCATATGGCGCGGGAGGGCGAACTGCCGCCCGAACTGGCGGAGGCCATGCTGGCCAGCGTATGATCGCCGTCTGATGGAGCCCGTGATGCCGAAGCTCGAAGTGGTCGCCGCTGAACCGGACGCCTGGACCCTGCTGCGCAAGGCCGCGGAAGAGGCGGCGCGCGAGGAACCGCATCTGGCGTCGCAGATGAATGCCGTGATCCTGTCTCACGGCGACATGGCCTCGGCCCTGAGCTTCCAGATCGCGCGCAAGATGGGCGATGCGGAACTGGGCGCCATGTCGATCCGCGAGGTCTGCCGCGACGCTTTCGAGGCCGATCCGGCCATGGTGAGGGCCGCCGAGGCCGATCTTCAGGCTGTGTCGGAGCGTGATCCGGCCATCCGCTCGCTGCTGCAGCCCTTCCTGTATTTCAAAGGCTTCCAGGCCCTGCAGGCGCACCGGGTGGCGCACTGGCTGTGGACGCAGGGGCGCGACACCCTGGCCTTCCATCTGCAGAGCCGGATGTCCGAGCTGTTCCAGATCGACATCCATCCGGCGGCGAAGATGGGCGCGGGCCTGTTTCTGGACCACGGCACCGGCATCGTCATCGGCGAGACGGCGGTGGTGGGCGACGAGGTCTCCATGCTGCACGGGGTGACTCTGGGCGGCACCGGCGCCGAGCGCGGCGATCGCCACCCGAAGATCGGCAAGGGCGTCCTGCTGGGCGCCGGGGCCAAGGTTCTGGGCAACATCACCGTCGGCGACTACGCCAAGGTGGCCTCGGGCTCGGTGGTGCTGAAGCCGGTCCCGGCGGGCTGCACCGTGGCGGGCGTGCCGGCGCGGCTGGTCAACTGCCCGACCGGCGCGACCCCGGCCCGGACGATGGACCATACCCTGGCCGATGTGGTGTATGATTTCGTGATCTGAGGCGGCGTCACCCCTCCACCATGCTTCGCCTTTGGCTCGCATGGTCCCCCTCCCCAGCTTCGCTGGAGAGGTAAGGGATGCGGTTCACCTCTCCACGCAGTGGGGAGGTGGCTCGACGGCGAAGCCGGAGAGACGGAGGGGTTAGGCCTTCCCCTGCCGGTTGGGTTTCTCTAGGGTCCCGCGAAATTCCAAGACTCTGAGGACACCCCCATGAACGCCGCCGACATGAAGCGCGTCGAGACGCACCTGAAGCGCACCTTCAACACCGGCGGCATCATCGTGAAGCCGCGCGGCAAGCCGGCCGACTCGGCCGAGGTCTATGTCGGCGACGAGTTCATCGGCGTGGTCTTCGAGGACGAGGACGAAGCGGGCAGCTTCATGTTCGAAATGGCCATCCTGGCGGAAGACCTGCCGGAATAAGCCGCCGGACAGCGGACACGAAAAAGGCCCCGGAGATCGCTCTCCGGGGCCTTCTTCATTTCAGCGCGATCAGTTTTTGCCGAAGATCGCGTCCATCAGCTTGCCGAAGAAGCCCTTCTCGGCCGGCTTGGGCGCCGGAGCAGCCGCCGGAGCGGCGGCGGCCGGAGCCGGGGTCGGCGCAGGAGCCGGGGCGGCGGCGACCGGAGCCG
>NZ_JBLYQK010000027.1:0-31126 GCF_048799765.1 Brevundimonas sediminis | reverse complement strand
GATCGACGGGCGCGACTACGCCTTGCGCGGCGGAGCGCGCGACGCCGCGAACGCCGGGGCCGCCGCCGACCGTGCGCGCGCCATCCTCGCCGCCCTGCCCGCCTCGCGCGCCCTGACCCTGACCTCCGGAAAGGCGCAGGCCGCCCTGCCCACGTCCGGCATTTCCGCGGCCCTGTTGTGGATCGATGAACGGCAGGGGCGGCTGGAGACGACGACCGCCCTCCTCCGTCGGGGCGAGCGCCCGGCCTCGGCCGTGCCCGCAGCCCCGCCGCTGCCGCGGGTCATTCCGGCCGCGGCGATCTCCCAGAGAGGGTTCGAGGGAGCGGCCAACCCGCTGGAGGACGACTCCGAAGGCCTCAAGCTGCCCGTCGCCATTGAGGGCCTGCAGGCCGTGAAGGATTGCCGCGCCGAGGGGAACGCCTTTCTGAACAAGGCCATCCTCGGCGCGCGGCTGGACGGTCAGACGATCCTCTGGGGCGTGCCCTGCGGCAGCGGCGCCTATAACGCCACCTATGTCCTGTACCTGAGCCGGCCGGACGGTTCGAATGTGCGCCCGGCGCCCCTGCCCGAGCGCACCCCGCGCAGCGAGGGCGACATCGGCGGTGAAGGGCCGTGGCTGGTGAACCCGGTCTATGACGCCGCGCACCGGACCCTGACCGTCTTCCCGCGCGGACGCGGCCTGGGCGACTGCGGAACCATCACCACCTGGACCTGGACCACAGGCGGATTCGCCCTGTCCGAGGAACGGTCGATGGGCGACTGCTGGGGCATGACGCCGGACGTTTGGCCGACGTTGTGGCGGACGCGGGGCTGACGACTGGCCGAGGCCGTCAGAGGCTGTAAGGTCGGCGCCTCTCAGGAGGGGTGACGGGTCATGCGGTTGACGGTTCTGGCGGCCACGCTGGTTCTGCTGGCAGGGTGTGGGAACGAGCCTGTCGCGCAAGCCGTGGCGGCGGTCCCGACACAAAAGCCGGAGATGAAGACCTTCCGTGACTGGTGGGACGCCTGCGGAGCCTTCAACACCTGTTCGGCCTATGCGCAGGCTGTCGATTACGGGGTCGGCTGGATCCGGGTCGGACGGGAGGCCGGACCGGACGGCAAGGCGATCATCGCCGCCGGATTCGCGCCCGATACCCGTGAGGGCGAACTGGCGTTGATCGTCGACGGGGTTCGTTGGCCGTTGTCCGACGGCGACGGCGGTTGCCCGGACTGCGCCCTGCCGGACACGGACTGGGGCGAATACAGCGGTGACGGCGATGCGCTGGCCAGAGCTATCGCGCAGGCGCGCGAAATCCGTGTCGCCCACGGGAAGGAAAGTCAGGCTCTGAACGCCTCGGGCGCGGCGGCGGCACTGCTGTGGATCGACGAGCGACAAGGGCGGATCGGGACGACGACCGCCTGGCTGCGACGTGGAGACCGCTCGGCAAACACCGTGCCCGCGGCCTTGCCCGCGCCGGTGGTGACGGCTGCGCCCGCGGAGCAGCAGACCGGCTTCGATCCCGAAACCCGGGTCACGCCCGCCCCTGTGAAGCGACTGGCTGAAGCCTGCCGGGCCAGCGAAGACACGGGCGACGAAGGCGAGTCACGCCTTCCCTCGCCGGAAGGCGCGAGGCTGAACGCCTCGACAGAACTCTGGGGCGTGGCCTGCGGAGAGGGCGGATATTTCTCGCTGCTCCACGACTGGTATCTGACCGGCCCGAACGGGGTGAACCCGAGACCGCTCGCCCTGCCCTCCGCAGACGGAACCCAACTCGACCAGACCACCAACGGCGCCTATGACCCCGCGACCCGGACCCTGAGCATGTTCGAGAAGGGGCGCGGGATCGGCGACTGCGGGATCATTCGGTCGTGGGTCTGGACCGGCGAGCGCTTCGAGCTGTCGGAGGAGATCGTCTCGGACCTCTGCGCGGGCGTTCCGTGGGATCACTGGGCGGCCCTGTGGCAGGCGGACGTCAGGCGCTGACGCCCCTCCGGGGCCCTGACCAGCTCGTCGCCGTCGCCGGCGCGGCGCCATAGGGATGGCGGTTCCGGTGTCCGCATGCAGGATCAGCCCGAACGCCATAGGCAGGAGGCTGCCGGCGTTCGGGCTGGCGGCCCCCGAAAGGGCCTGCGGTCAACGTGGGGGGAAAGGGCCTTGGCCCGCGCGACCGGATACGGGGAAGCTCAGCGCCGGTTCGCGGCGTCGGAACCGGGGCGGGCGCGAAGGCGGCGGCGCGTGCGGCTGCGGCGCCAGTCCTCAAGCACCGAAAGCCAGCCCCATGCGGGTTCCTTATGCGTGTGATGCATCTCTTCCATACCGGCCTCCTCTGTTCGGCTCCTTCGATAAAGGAATGATCGACTTGACAGGTCGGCGGGACAAACCAGATTGGCGCACCACCTCATAAGGTTCACTTATGGCCGATCCCCTGTCCGGCATTCCGCTCGCCTCGATCCGCGTGTTCGAGGCCGCCGCGCGCCTGAGAAGCTTCACCCGCGCCGCCGAGGAACTGGGCATGACCCAGGCGGCGGTCAGCTGGCAGATCAAGGCGCTGGAAGGACGGCTGGGTCAGAGCCTGTTCCGCCGCCTGCCGCGCGAGGTCCAGCCGACCGAGGCCGGCGAGCGCCTGTCCAGCGCCGCGACGGAATCGATCACCCTGCTGCGCCGCGCGATCAGCGACCTGACCGAGGCGGACGAGCACATCCTGTCGATCACGACGCTGGCGACACTGGCGAGCCAGTGGCTGGCGCCGCATCTGGGCGCCTTCCAGCTGTCGAACCCGGGACTGGCGGTGCGGCTGGACACCAATCCGGCGCTGCTGGACCTGTCCCGCGAGGGGTTCGACGTCGGCATCCGCTCGGGTCACGGGGAGTGGCCGGGGCTGGAGAGCCAGCTGTTCATGCCGTCGATCTTCACCCCCCTGTGCAGCCCGGCGATGGCCGAGCGGCTGAACCTGAAGGCGCCCTGCGACCTGCTGGAGGCGCCGCGGATCGGGATGGAGAAGGAGTGGGCCGAGTGGTTCGCCGTCGCGGGCCTGAGCGAGGGCCGCCGCCCGGCGATCCGCCTGACCGCCGACTATCAGGTGCTGGAGGTCGCGGCGGCGCTGGGCGATCAGGGCGTGGCGCTGGGCTCGCCCATCCTGTTCGCGCGGGAGCTCCGGGCCGGTCTGCTGGTCCGCCCGTTCCGCCAGACGGTGTCCTTCCACACCGGCTACTATCTGGTCTGGCCGGAGGGCCGGCGGCGGTCGCCCAAGATCCGGCGTTTCCGCGAATGGCTGGTGTCGGTCGCCGACGCGGACCCCGCGGTGATCGAGGCCCGCGCCGGAGGCTAGGCGCGGATCAGCCCCTCCAGCACGGCCAGCGGGACGGAGCCGTTGGCCAGCACCTCGTCGTGGAAGGCGCGCAGGTCGAAGCCCGGCTTGGCCGCCTCCTCCGCCCGCAGCCGGGCGATGACGGTGTGGCCGATCTTGTAGGCGCAGGCCTGGCCCGGCATCGAGGCGTAGCGGTTGATCTCGCTGTTGGCCGCCCCGACCGGCTTGGCGCCCGAGGCGACCATGTAGTCGACGGCCTGTTCGCGGCTCCAGCCCCTGGCGTGCAGGCCGGTGTCGACCACCAGACGCACCGCCCGGAACAGGTAGGACATCAGGAAGCCGACCCGACCCAGCGGGTCATTGGCATAGACGTCCAGATCGTCGGCGGCGACCGCCTCGGCATAGAGCGCCCAACCCTCGTTATAGGCCGAGAAGCCGTTGGCGCGGCGGTACCGGGGCAGGCCTGTGTTCTCGCGCTGCAGGGCGACCTGCAGGTGATGCCCCGGCGAGGCCTCGTGCCAGGTCAGCGTCGGCAGGGCGAAGCGGGGCCAATTCCTCGCCTCGCGCAGGTTGATGTAGTAGGCGCCCGGCCGTGAGCCGTCGAGCGGCGGCCCCTGGTAGTAGCCGCCCGGGGCGCCCGCCTCGATGGCCGGCGGCACGCGCCGCACCTCGACGCCCGCGCGCGGCAGATGGCCGAAGACGCGGGGCAGCAGGGGCTGAAGCGCCTGCACCTGACGGTTCAGGTCGGCGATCAGTTGCGCCTTGGCCTCGTCGGTCTCGGCATAGAGCTGGGCCGGGTCCTTGTTCAGGGCGTCGATGCGCTCGCCGACCGTGCCCCGGGTCATGCCCTGCGATCTGAGGATCGCGTCGATCCCCGCGCTGATCTCGGCCACCTGCTCCAGCCCGATGGCGTGAATCTGGTCCGCCGTCAGGGTGGTGGTGGTCCAGTGCTTGAGGGCGTGGGCGTAGAAGGCCTCGCCGTCAGGCAGGCGCCGGGTCACGCCCGCCTCATGCACCGCCCGGGGACGCAGCGCCTCGAAGACCTCGATCTGGCGGGCCAGGGCCGGCTTGACCTCCGTCTCGACCAGACGCGCGGCGCGCTCACCGTAGCCGGAGAGGCCGAGGGCCGAGGCCTTGCGCTCCAGCGCGCGGACCATGGCCATGTCGGCGGCGACCTGACGGTGCAGGGCGCGCAGCTGGCCGGTGGTCAGGTCGATGATGAAGTCGGGCGGGATCACGCCGCCGGCGGCGTCGGCGCGGATGCGGACCGTCTCGGCGTCGACGGCCGGGCCGAAGGCGGACAGGCGCGACAGGAAGGCGTCGGCGCCGTCGCGGTCCTCGACCCGGTGCTGGTTGTCCAGGAAGTCCGGCACGGTGAAATAGGCGCCGGTCAGCTGGTTGACGACATAGGGCCCCATCCGCCCGCCGCCGAGCGCGGCGCCGTAGTCGAAGCCCGCCCCTGCGGCCGTCGTCTCGATCCGGAAGGCGGCGACGGCGTGATTGACCTTGCCCGCCGCGGACAGGTCGTTCGGCCCGCCGAAGGCGCGGAACACGCGCAGGCGTTCGACCGCCTGCGCCCGCTGGTCGCGCCATGAAGACTGGCTGTAGTCGCTGAGCTTGCCGGACAGCCCCGCCCGCGCGCCCCGGTCGAGACCGAGGTTGGTGGCGCTCTCGGGCGACCGGTCGACGTCCTCGTCGAACCAGACCTGCAGCAGGGCGTCCAGCTCGGCGTCCGGGTCGCGGGGCGCGGCCAGGGCGGCGCCCGAGGCGGCGAGCCCCGCCCCCGCGGCGGCGGTGATCAGAAGACGGCGGCGATCCATGGTCATAGGCGCTTCCCTTGTTGTCACTGGCCGGACGCCGCCAGGGCCGCGTCGGCAGGCGGCCGTCAGCGGGTCAGGGCTCGGCGCTTTCCGCACCGAGCCAGGCCGTCCGGAAGGCCAGTTGCCGGCGGGTCGGCGCGCCGCCCGTCGTCTCGATGCGGACCAGCTCGACGTTCGGATCGTTGCCGAGGACCAGCTGGCCGGTGCGTTCGATCCCGCGCTGAATGAAGCGGACAGCAACCGTGTCGCCCGGCTTCAGCGCCTTCAGCGCGTCGTCCCAGTTCGCCTGACTGTCGATCGCGGCGTCGCCGAGGGTGACGATCTCGTCCCCGCTCTCAAGACCGGCCTCGTACAGCGGCGTGCCGGGGACGGTGGCCGTCGCCAGACGGACCGTCTCGCCCGAAACCTGCAGCCGGACCGGCCCCGGCCACGCGGCGGTCGGGTTGCGGGGGCGCATCAGAATGCCGGCCTGCGCCAGCATGGGCTGGATCTCGGGCAGGTCGCTGCCCTCGATGCTGAGGGCGAAGAAGGCGTCGGCGAAGGCCTGGTCGCCGGTGACGGCCGCCAGACCCTTGCGCAGGTCGTCGGGGGTGTAGGGGACGCCGTTCACCCCGTGATGACGCCACATCCAGCGCATGTAGTCGTCCAGCGTCACATCCCGGAAGCGGTCCCGCAGGGTCAGGTCCAGCGACAGGGCCAGGGCCGCGCCCCAGGTGTAGTAGCTGACGAAGATGTTGGGGTTGTTCGGGTCGATGGAGGCGGCGGCGTCGACGAAGGGCGCGCGCAGGCTCATCTCCTGCGGCGAGCCGTAGGCGCGGGCCGGGCTGTTGCGGACGGCGTTGTACTGGCCCCCGACGTTGGCCAGGAAGGCGTCGACGTCCGACACTCCGGCGCGGCGGATGGCCAGCGGGCCGTAGTAGTTGGTGAAGCCCTCGGCGAACCACAGGGACGGGGTCGGGTTGGCGCGGGTGAAGTCGAAGGGCTCCAGCTCGCGCGGACGGATGCGCTCGACATTCCAGGAATGGAAGAACTCGTGGCTGAGGGTGCCGATCTGGCTGTAGTTCCCCTCGGCCAGCGAGCGCGAGCCGCTGATGATGGTCGAGTTGCGATGCTCCATGCCGTCGCCGCTGACGTGGGGCAGGTAGTCGGCGATGAAGGTGTAGGTCCCGTAGTCGAAATCGGGCACGTCGCCGAAGACGGCGATCAGCTGATCGACCACGCGGCGGGCGCGACCGGCGAAGATGTCCGCGTGTTCGTCCGTACCGGGATCATGCAGGGCGATCCGGATGGTGCGTGGCGTCCCGTGGTCATCGACCGTCCACTCGCGGACCCGGTGGTCGCTGAGCTCGGTCGGGCTGTCCATCAGGTACTGCAGGTTCGGCGCGGTGAAGACGGTCGGGTCGGCGGTCGGCGCCAGCTGGGTGGCGATCCGCCAGGACGGGTCCGGCGCGCGGAAGGTGAGCTCCACCGGACGATCGTCCTGGCCGCGGGCCCACAGCAGGGTGGCGGGCATGTTCAGGTGGGCGTGGGTGGCGTCGATCTGGGCGTAGGTGCCGTCGGCGCGGTCGCCGAACAGGGTGTAGGTGACCGTCACGGTCCCGTCGTGCCCCGCGACGGTCCAGCCGTAGGGGTCCGTGCGTTCGACGACCAGGGGGCGGCCGGCGCCGTCGACGGCGGTGAGCGAATAGACGTTCTTTGCGAACTCATGGATCGCATAGCGGCCGGGCGAGGAGCGGGACATCTCGAGCCGCACCGGCCCGCTTCCCATGTCGCGCCAGGTGGCCGTGATCCGCGCCTCGTGGTGGGCCGCGTTGTCGAAGCTGAGCGCGTAGCGCACCGGCGGGGCCGTCTGGGCCAGGGCGGGGGTCGCGAGACCGAGCGACAGAACAGCCAGACTGACAGCGACGCACTTCATACAGAAACCCTCCGGAACCCGGCGCGGACCGTGGCGCGGGCGACGGCGGCTGGCAAGTGAAGGATCGTTCAGCCCGCGTGCAGTTCCTGCTTCACCCGCTCCGCCAGGGTCTTGATGTCCAGCGGCTTGGGCAGGAAGGAGACGCCGGTCTCGTCCTGCAGCAGGTCGGAGAAGTCGCTCTCGGCATAGCCGGAGATGAACATGACCGGGGCGTCGCCCAGGTATTTGCGGGCCTTCTTCAGCAGGCTGGGCCCGTCGAGGCCCGGCATGATGACGTCGGAGATCATCATGTCGATCTGGCCGGCGTGCTCCTCGGCCAGCTCCAGCGCCTGTTCGCCGTCCTCGGCCTCGATCACCTCATAGCCGCGCTGACGCAGCAGGCGGGCGGCGATGCCGCGCACGGCGGCCTCGTCTTCCACGAACAGGATGCGGCCCGCGCCGGACAGGTCGCGCGGGGCCTTGACCACCTTCTCGATGACCGGGGTCTCGGCCAGCTCCGCCTCGGCGGCCTCGGGCAGGAAGATGCGGAAGGCGGCGCCCATTCTTTCGGAATTCGGGCCCTCGAGGTTGGTGACGTTGATGTGGCCGCCGGCCTGTTCGACGATGCCGTAGACAGTGGCCAGGCCCATGCCGGTGCCCTCGTTCACCGCCTTGGTGGTGAAGAAGGGCTCGAAGATCTTGTCCAGCAGTTCGGGCGGCACGCCCGTGCCGGTGTCGGACACCTCGATCAGGGCGACGGCCTCCGTGGCGGCGGCGGCCCACCCCATCTGACGGGCCTCGTCCTGCGTCAGGCGGCGGGTCTTGATGGTGACGACGGCGTCGCCCGGCTCAACCACGCCCCGCATGGCGTCGCGGGCGTTGACGGCCAGGTTCATGACCGCGGTCTCCAGCTGGCTCTTGTCGGCCAGAACCACCGGCAGGTCGCGGCCGTAGTCGGTCTCGAGCCGGACATCCTCGCGCAGCAACCGGCGCAGCAGAACAGCGAACTCGCCGACCAGTTCGCCCAGGTCGAGACGCTCGCGACGGACCGTGGACTTGCGCGAGAAGGCCAGGAGCTTGCGCACCAGATCGGCCGCGCGGATGGCGGTCTGACGGATCTCGTTCAGGCCCTCGTAGGAGGGGTCCCCCACCGGATGGCGCTCCAGCAGACCGGACAGCTGCAGCTGGATGGCGGTCAGCAGATTGTTGAAATCGTGTGCGACGCCCCCGGCCAGCTGGCCGACGGCCTGCATCTTCTGGGCCTGCGAGAGCTGGAGCTCCATCGACTTCTGGGACGAGACGTCGAACAGCCAGACCCGGCATTTGCCGTTCTCGGGCGCGACGTAGAGGTGGAGCATCCGGTCCGGGTGGGCGCGGGCGACCAGCTCGATCGGGCCGGACGAGCCGGCGTTGAGCTTGGCCTTGGCCTCGATCACGCCGGACGGCTCGAACAGATGGCCGAAGGCCGCGTCACGGGCGGCGGCGGGGCCGGTCAGCAGGGCCAGGGCGGCGTTGGCTTCCTCGACCTTGCCGGCGAAGAGGTCGTCGGCCTGGATCAGGGCGGAGCCGAAGGGCGCGCCGGCGGCCATGGCCCGGCCGCTCGGAACATTGGCGGCCGCGACAGGCCGGTCAGCGACCGGGGTGGCGACGGGCAGGACCGCCTCGGGCGCCGCGCGCAGAAGGAAGCGCCCCTCCCCGGCCCGGCCGATCAGGACCTCGAGCTCCCGGTCGCCTACCGGCACGATGGCGCGGCCATGCTCGCCGGCCCGGGCCTGGGCGAAGGCCATGTAGAGGGCGGACGCCGACTTGCCGCCCGAACGGGCGGGCGGCAGGGCGACGGTCGCCCCCCCCGCCTCAGCCCATGCGGCGTTGTAGGCCAGCACCTGTCCGGTGGACCACACGAGGGCCGCGGGCTCGACCATGGCGTCCAGCAGATCGACGTCGGCGTCGCCGGTCGGCGCGCGCTTCTCACTGCGGGCGAAGGTGAACAGGCCGATCAGGGACACGGCCCCGACCGTGAAGATCAGGATCAGGCCCGGCGTGCTCATGGGATCGGCCCGGAAGGCCGGATAGGCCATGGCCCCCACGGCCACGACAAAGCCGAGCGCCATCACGATCAGCAGCGGATCGATGGAGCGGCGGGCGGTGGTCGTCGTCATGCGTCTCGGCCCGAATCAGAACGGGTGGAATGCGGAATGATGGTCCGGATGCGCCTGTCACGCGAATCCGGGGCACAGGGAGACGGCCCGCAGCGTGGAGACCGTCGAAATACACCGTCCAGACCGTCCAGATCGTCCAGATCGTCTACCGGCCAGCCTCCACCGGATAACCGGTCGTGAGAGACTGGCATGCCGGTGCGTCAGAATTGGCCGCAGGCCCCGAACGCAAACCGGCCGCCCCGCGGAAGCGGGACGGCCGGTCTGAAACGCAACGCCTGAGGGAGGCTTACGCCGCCTTCAGCTGCGCGGCCTTTTCGGCGCGGGCGGCGTTGATGCGGGCTTCGGCGATGGCGTCGGCGATCTCGTGGGTCGGACGGCCTTCCGAGGCCGAGCGCTCGAGCACCTCGTCGAGGGTCTCCATCAGGCGCGACAGCTTGCCCTC
The DNA here is from genome assembly GCF_048799765.1 of Brevundimonas sediminis. Taxonomy (NCBI): domain Bacteria; kingdom Pseudomonadati; phylum Pseudomonadota; class Alphaproteobacteria; order Caulobacterales; family Caulobacteraceae; genus Brevundimonas; species Brevundimonas sediminis. Next base: position 21,524 of record NZ_JBLYQK010000027.1, on the reverse strand, counting down.
CACCCAGGCCGGGTCATAGGCGCCGCCGGTGTTGCGGGCGTTCAGCTCGGACGCGACATTGATGATGCCGCCGCCGTTGACGACGTAGTCCGGCGCGTAGAGGACGCCGCGCTCGAACAGGATGCGGCCGATTTCCGGGGTGGCCAGCTGGTTGTTGGCGGCGCCGACGACAGCCTTGGCCGAAAGGCGGTCCAGGGTCTCGGGATTCAGCGTCGCGCCCAGGGCGCACGGGGCGTAGACGTCGGCCTTGACGTCATAGATGGCGTCCGGGGCGACGATCTCGGCGTTGGTGCGGGCGGCGACCTCGGCCAGCAGGGCCGTGTTGACGTCGGTCATGACCAGCTTTGCGCCGGCGGCGTGCAGCTTGTCCGCGAGGTAGCCGCCGACGTGGCCGATGCCCTGCAGGGCGATGGTCAGGCCGGTCAGGTCGTCCTGCTTCCACAGGCGACGGGCGACGGTCAGGGTCGAGCGGAAAACGCCCTCGGCGGTCACCGGCGACGGGTCGCCCGAGGCTTCCGGACCGTCCGACAGACCCAGCACATAGGGGGTCACCTTGCGGGCTTCGGCGATGTCGGCGACCGACACGCCGACGTCTTCCGCGGCGTAGTAGATGCCGCCCAGGGTCGAGACGGCGCGGCCGAAGGCGGCGAACAGTTCCGGGGTTTTCTGGGTGCGGCTGTCGCCGATGATGACCGACTTGCCGCCGCCCATCTCGAGGTCGGCCACGGCGTTCTTGTAGCTCATGCCCTTCGACAGGCGCAGGACGTCCTCCAGCGCTTCGGCCGAGGAGGCGTAGTTCCACATGCGGGTGCCGCCGACGGCCGGGCCGCGGGCGGTCGAGTGAACAGCGATAATGGCGCGCAGACCGGTCTTTTCATCAAAGACGGCGTGAACGCCTTCGTGGTTCGCGAACGACGGCGAATCGAAAAGGGTCATGCTCATGGACGTTACTCCCGGGTATTTTTATTGCGCGGCTGATTACGCGCCGGCGGGGTACTCCGCAAGCATGGCGGTTTCGTGATGGCGATGGGGCGGGGGATGGAGCGCGGTCGGCAGGCGACGGCGGCTGCAAGTGATTGGTGGTTAGTGACTAGTGGTTCGATGCGGCAGACGTCAGCGTCCGAAACGCGAGCACCGCAGGTGGCTTCAGCCACCCACTAACCACTAACCACTAACCACTAACCACCAATCACCTCTCCAGCGCCGGCAGCACCGGTTGCGCGCCGGAAGGCAGGGGTGCGGCGCTGTCGCGCAGCCAGGCCTCGACGTCGCGGAACATGGTCTCGGCCTGAAGGTCGCGATTCAGGATGTGCCAGCCCTCCGGGTAGTAACCGGTGCGGAATCCGGGACGCTCGCCCGCGCGACGCAGCGCCAGCCGCATGGCCGACCTGGGGATCACATTGTCGTTCGCCCCGTAGAGCAGCAGGGTCGGCTGTTCGATGGAGCCCAGCCGGGTCGAGGCGCTCTCCATCAGGCTGACCAGACCATAGACGGCGTCGAAGCGGGTGGAGATGACGCTGCCGGGGTCGCGCCCGTTGCGGTACAGCTCGACCATATTGTCGGAGGCCTTGTGCTGGCGGACGGCCCATTCGGGCGTATCGACCGCGGCCGAGCCCATGGTGCGGGCGGTGATCCAGAGCGCGGAGGCGTTGACCGGTCCGACCGCGCTCCAGCCCCAGACGCCCGGCGCCAGCAGGATGACCCGATCGGCGGCGGGCGGACGGTCCGACCCGAAGGCGGCGATCGTCACCGAGCCGCCCATGCTTTCGCCGGCCACAGCGATGACTGCGTTCGGATGACGGGCGCGGGCCAGGGCGACGGCAGTGCGCAGGTCGTCGGTCATCCGCGCCTCGCCCGCCCAGACGCCGCGGCCGGGGGCGGCGCCGAAGCCGCGCTGGTCGATCGCCCAGGTCTCGATGCCCCGCTCGGCCCACCAGGGGCCGGCCAGATGGAAGCCGGCGCGGCTGTCGTTCATCCCGTGCAGCGCGATGATGACGGCCCAGGGCTCGCCCTGTTCCGGCGTCCAGCGGGCCAGCGGCAGTCGGGCGCCGTCATCCATCACCAGGCTTTGCCCCTCGACCGCCGGGCCGGTGAAGCCGGGCGGCGGCGTCATCGGCGGCTGAACCGCGGGGGTCGCGCAGGCGGTCAGCGTCAGGACGAGCAGCAGGGCGAGGGTCTTGCGGATCATGTGGAGAGAATGCCCCGAACGCGTTCGCGCAGATAGGGGACCACTTCGGCCTCGAACCACGGGTTGCGGCGCAGCCAGGCGGTGTTGCGCCACGAGGGGTGGGGCATCGGCAGGATCGAGGGGGCGTAGTCCTGCCACGCGCGGACCGTGTCGGTCATGGTCGCCTGCGCCCGGTCGCCGAGCGCCCAGGTCTGGGCGTAGCCGCCGACCAGCAGGGTCAGTTCGACGTCCGGCAGCGCGGCCAGCAGCTGCGGCCGCCAGAGTTCGGCGCATTTGCGAGGCGGCGGGTAGTCTCCCCCCTTCGGCGCCGTGCCCGGATAGCAGAAGGCCTGCGCCGCCACGCCGAGGCGGCGGTCGGCGTAGAAGGTCTGCTCGTCCACGCCCAGCCAGTCGCGCAGCCGGTCGCCGGACGGGTCGGTGAACGGCAGACCGCTCTCATGCACCCGCCGCCCCGGCGCCTGGCCGCAGATCAGCAGCCGCGTCTCCGGAAAGACGCGGACGACCGGGCGCGGCGTATGGGGCAGCTGGCCGAGACAGGCCCGGCAGGCGCGGATGTCGGAGAGGAGGGCTTCAAGTTCTCCCTCCCCTTCCGGGCAGGGTGGCTCGCGAAGCGAGACGGGTGGGGAACCGCGCATGGACTTACATACCCCGACCCTGTCGTCGCTACGCGCCGACATCCCTGCCCATGAAGAGGCGGGAGAGCGGCAACCTCAGTCCTCGTCTTCGTCCGTCTTCGGCGGAAGGGCGGCCAGGGCGGCGCCGGTCTCTTCCGGAGTCGGCAAACGCAGGCGGGTCACGCCCTTGAAGCTGTTCGGATCGACCGGCTTGCCCTTCTTGGTGATGGTCAGCCTGCCCTGGCGCATCAGGTGCAGGGCGGCGGACTTCACCTTGGGCAGCATGCGTTGCCACTGCTCGGGCTGCAGCTCCTTGGCCACATCCGCGGGCTCGATGCTCTTTCCGCCGACGTTTTTGGGGTCGGCCTTCGCCAATTTTTCGAAGATGGCGGTTTCGATGGGGTCGCTCATCGGGCCTATATGCTGCATTGCGAGAGCGAGAAGAAGGCACGGATCACAATGGTCGCGAAAATCACCGTCACCGAAGGCGAATTCACCGGGTGGCAGACCTATGACCTGCACGGCACCTTCGATCAGGTGGTCGGCCCCTTCTACTTCAAGCCCGATCCCGACGGGCGGATGCGCTGCGCCTTTCGGGCCGAACAGAAGCATATGAACGCCGGCCACCGGATGCACGGCGGCTGCCTGATGACCTTCGCCGACATCTCGCTGTTCCAGACGGCCTATCAGGAGATGGAGGGCGCCTCGGGCGTGACCGTGTCCCTGGACTCGACCTTCATCGACGGCGCCTATGTCGGCGAGCTGGTCGAGGCGACCGGCGAGGTCGTGCGCGCGGGCAAGAGCCTGATCTTCGTGCGCGGCCAGATCACCACGGGCGAGCGGGTGCTGATGACCTTCTCCGGCGTGATCCGGAAGTTCGAGAAGCGCGCGGGCTGACGGCGAAGGCCGCCGCCTGCACCGGGCATCAGCCGTCGATGATGCCCTGGAGAATCCCGGCCATCCGGACCTCCATCCGCTTGCACTCCTCGGGGTTCAGCCCGAAGCCGCCGGTGATCTCGCGGCTGACCGCCATGCCCATGATGGCGGCGGCGGCCAGACGGGCGCGGACCATGGCGTCCTCGCCGCCCACCCATTCGGCGAACGGGTTGAAGAACCGCTCGGAGCCGGTGCGCTGGACGATCTCCATCGCCTTGGCCGAACCGACCGAGCGCAGCATGATGAGCAGGCCCTTGAGCTTGCCCTCCTTGGAGGGCTTGAAGATGACCTCGTGGGCGACGCGGCGGCCGAACTCCGAACGGGGCCCCTCCATCAGGTCGCTGCCGTTGGAACAGCTGTCCAGCACCGAGGCGAAGAGATCCTCCTTGGACCCGAAATAGCGGGACACCAGGGCCGCATCGACGCCGACGTCGCCGGCGATATCGCGCATGCCTACGTCGTCGTAGCTCTCCTTCGAAAAGCGCTCCTGGGCCGCACCCAGGATGGCCGCGCGAGTCGCTTCTGCATTTCTTGGCCGCGGCGCAGCATGACAAAACAAAGGGTTAGCTCTCCAGAAAAGCCCCAGGCGGAATATGGCTTTGTCATCACCCGTTGACAAGTGCGCAGAGCATCACCATTAAGTCACCGGGCGTTGACTAGCGGACTTCCTCCCCGAAACCCGTGGTCGACAAGGACAGGGATTTGCTCCCAATCGGAGATTTGCGTTCATGCGCACGGTGAAGATCGTGACCGCGTCGGCCCTCGCGGCCGTCGCGCTCTATGGCTGTTCTCAATCCAGCGAGGCGCAGACGCCTCCGGCCCCGCAGGTGACCGTCGCGGTCCCGCTGCAGCGCGCCGTCCAGGATTGGGATGAATTTACGGGCCGCTTTGAAGCGACCCAGTCGGTCGAGGTGCGTGCGCGCGTCGGCGGCTATATCCAGGGCGTGCACTTCCGCGACGGCGACTACGTCCGCCGCGGCCAGCTGCTGTTCACCCTCGACCCCCGCCCGGCCCAGGCGGCCCTGGCCTCGGCCCGCGCCTCGCTGGCCCAGGCCCAGGCGCAGCTGAACCTGGCGCGCACCGAGCTGACCCGGTCGGAGACCCTGCTGTCCTCGCAGGCCGTGTCGCAGGCCGAGGTCGACACCCGTCGCGGCGCCGTGCAGCAGGCCGAGGCCGCCGTGGCCGCCGCCAACGCCGCGGTTCGCGCCCGTCAGCTGGACCTGGAGTTCACCCGCGTCATCGCCCCCATCTCCGGCCGCGTCTCGGATCGTCGCGTCGATCCGGGCAACCTCGTCGCCGGCGGCTCGTCGCAGGCCGACGTCCTGACCACCGTGGTCTCCAGCGCCCCGATCCACTTCGTCTTCGACGGATCGGAAGCCGTGCTGCTGAAGTACCAGCGTCAGGCCCGCAGCGGCGCGGCCCCGATCCAGGTGCGCCTGCAGGATGAAAGCGGCTACTCGCGCAGCGGTACGCTGGACTTCACCGACAACGCCGTCGACACCGCCTCGGGCGTCATCCGCCTGCGCGCCCTGATCCCGAACGCCGACGGCTTCCTGAAGCCGGGCATGTTCGGCCAGGCCCGTCTGGCCGGCGCCGGTTCGTACCAGGCCATGCTGGTGCCGGACGCCGCCGTCGCCACCGACCAGGCCCGCCGCGTCGTCTACGTCGTCGCCGCCGATGGCTCGGTGACCCCGCGCGCGGTCCAGCTCGGACCGTTGGTCGACGGCCTGCGGGTCGTCCGCGGCGGCCTTCAGGCCAACGATCGCGTCATCATCAGCGGCCTGCAGCGCGTGCAACAGCCCGGCGTCAAGGTCCAGGCCCGCAACGGCCGCATCGAACCGGTGGCCCAGCAGGCGACCACGCCCGTGACAACCCCCGCCCCGGCCTCCACGGCGACCTTCGCCGCCAGCGTCTCGGGCGACTGATCCGACAATGAACATCTCACGCTTCTTCATCGACAGGCCGATCTTCGCGGCCGTGATCTCGGTGTTCATCACCCTGATCGGGGTGTTCGCGTACCCGCTGCTGCCGCTGTCGCAGTATCCGGAGATCGCGCCGCCCACCATCACCATCAACACCGCCTATCCGGGCGCCTCGGCCGAGACCGTGGCGGAGACCGTCTCCGCCCCGATCGAGCAGGAGGTGAACGGCGTCGAGGGCATGTTGTACCTGTCGTCCTCGTCCACCTCCGACGGGACGGTGGCGATCACCGTGACCTTCAACCCCGGCACCGATCTGGATGCCGCCCAGGTTCTGGTCCAAAACCGGGTAGCCCTGGCCGAGCCCAAACTGCCTGCACAGGTGCGCCAGATCGGCGTCACCGTGAACAAGCAGGAGTCGGGCTTCCTGATGATCCTGGGGCTGACCTCGCCCGACGGATCGCTGGATAACGACTATGTCGGCAACTACGCCAACTCGACCCTGCGGGATCGCCTGCTGCGGATCGACGGGGTCGGCAACGTGTCGATCTTCGGCGGCGGCAACTACTCGATGCGGGTCTGGATCGACCCGGCCAAGGCCGCCGCGCGCGACCTGACCGGCCCGGACATCGTCGCCGCGCTGCAGGCCCAGAACGTCCAGGCCGCCGCCGGTTCGATCGGCCAGCCGCCCTTCCCCACCAACGCCGCGGCCTTCCAGCTGCCGGTGCAGGTGCAGGGCCGCCTGAGCGATCCGAACGAGTTCGCCAACATCGTCATCAAGACCGACGCCGAAGGCCGCGTGACCCGCGTCCGTGACGTCGCGCGCGTCGAGCTCGGCGCCCAGGACTACGGCATCAAGGGCTTCTTCGACGGCCAGCAGGGCGTCGGCATCGCCATCGTGCAGCAACCGGGCGCCAACGCCCTGGGCACCGCTGACCGCGTCCTGGCCGAGGTCGAGGCCTTCAAGGCCGAACTGCCGCAAGGCATGGACATCTCGATCGCCTACAACCCGACGGAGTTCGTCGCGGCCTCGGTCGAGTCCGTGCAGCACACCCTGTTCGAGGCGGTCATCCTGGTCGTGCTCGTCGTGCTGGTCTTCCTGCAGACGTGGCGCGCGGCGATCATCCCGATCGTGGCCATCCCCGTGGCCCTGGTGGCGACCTTCGCCGTCCAGATGCTGCTCGGCTATTCGATCAACTCGCTGAGCCTGTTCGCCCTCGTCCTCGCGGTCGGCATCGTCGTCGACGACGCCATCGTCGTGGTCGAGAACGTGGAGCGCTACATCCGCGAGGGCCTGACGCCGAAGGAAGCCGCCTACCGCTCCATGCAGGAGGTGTCGGGCGCGCTGATCTCGATCGGTCTGGTGCTGGTCTCGGTGTTCGTGCCGACCATGTTCGTGCCGGGCATTCCGGGCATCTTCTACCGCGAGTTCGCCATCGTCATCACCACGGCCTCGGTCGTGTCGCTGCTGGTGTCGCTGACGCTGTCGCCGGCCATGGCCGCGCTGCTGCTGAAGCCGCACAAGGAACACGACCACGAGCGCAAGCCGGGCCTGCTGGGCACGGCCGCCTATTACGGCGGTTACGCCGGGCGGAAGTTCAACGAAGGCTTCGACTGGCTGTCGGACAAGTACGGTCGCCTGACGGCCCGCCTCGTGCGCACCGTCGGCATCGTGCTGGTGATCTACGTCGGTCTGCTGGGCCTGACCGCCTGGCGTCTGGTCGACACCCCGTCGGGCTTCATCCCGGAGCAGGACCAGGGTTTCCTGATCGGCGTCGTGCAACTGCCGCCGGGCTCGTCCCTGGAACGCACCGAAGCCGTGATGAAGCGCGCCTCGGACATCATCAAGTCGACCGAGGGCGTCGAGGGCATGGTCGCCTTCGCCGGTCTGGACGGCACCAGCTTCTCGTTCGGCTCCAATGCGGCGACCATCTTCGTGCGCCTGGACGCCTTCGAGGACCGCAAGACGGCCGAACAGAGCGCGGCCGCCCTGGCCGGGGCCATCACCGGCGCCACCATGGGCATCGAGGACGCGCAGATCTTCGTCATCGCCCCGCCCGCGGTTCAGGGTCTGGGCAACGGCAACGGCTTCCAGATGATGGTGCAGGACACCTCCGGCGCGGGCTATCGCGCGCTGGAAGGCTCGACCTTCGCCATGATGGGCGCCGCCGCCCAGGCGCCGGATCAGGTGCAGCAGGTCTTCTCGACCTACAACACCGGTTCGCCGCGCATCGCCGCCGACGTCGATCGTGACAAGGCGCTGATGATGGGCGTGCAGCCGTCGGCCGTGTTCGACACGCTCGGCGTCTATCTGGGCTCGTCCTACGTCAACGACTTCAACTTCCTGGGCCGCACCTTCCGGGTGACGGCGCAGGCGGAGCCGACGTCGCGTGACGACATGGCCGACATCGCGAACCTGAAGACCCGGTCCGCCACCGGCGCCATGGTGCCGATCGGCTCGGTGGCCAACCTGCGGGAGGACTCCGGTCCGTCGCGGATCGTTCGCTACAACCTGTTCCCGGCGGCCGAGCTGCAGGGTCAGGCGGCGGCGGGCGTGTCGTCCGGCCAGGCGATCTCCGAAATGGAGAAACTGGCCGAAGCCACCCTGCCCCCGGGCTTCTCGTACGAGTGGACCGGTCTGGCCCTGCAGGAGAAGCAGGCCTCGGGCGGCGCGACCATGATCTTCCTGATGGCCGTGGTCTTCGTCTTCCTGGTGCTGGCCGCGCAGTATGAGGCCTTCACCCTGCCGATGGCGGTCGTGCTCATCGTTCCGATGTGTCTTCTGGCCGCGATCCTGGGGGTCAACCTGCGGGGTCTGGACAACAACATCCTGGTCCAGATCGGACTGGTGGTGCTGATCGCCCTGGCCGCCAAGAACGCCATCCTGATCGTGGAGTTCGCCAAGCAGGCCGAGGACGAGGGGCTCAGCCGCTGGGACGCCGCCGTGCGCGCCGCCCAGACCCGTCTGCGCCCGATCCTGATGACCTCGTTCGCCTTCATCTTCGGCGTCGTGCCGCTGATGCTGGCCACGGGTCCGGGCGCGGAGATGCGTCAGTCGCTGGGCACCGCCGTCTTCAGCGGCATGCTGGGCGTGACCTTCTTCGGTCTGATCTTCACGCCGGTCTTCTACGTCGTCATGCGCTGGGTGGCCTCGAAGCTGCCGGGCGCCCCGAAGACGACGAGGGAAGACCCCACCCCCCTTCCCCCGCACGACGCGGACACCGCGACCGTCCGCTCGGGAGACGCCTGATGACTATCCGACCCTCTCTCCGGTTCCTGACCGCAACCGCCGGAGCCAGTTTCCTGCTGGCCTCGTGCGCGGTCGGGCCGAAGGCGCCTGACGCTACCCTTCCCCCCTCAGCGTCGGGCGCCTTCATCGGGACCGCCTCATCGGCGGTCTCGACCTCTTCGGCTCGTGACGACTGGTGGCGGCTGTACAACGACCCGGCCCTTGACGGCCTGGTCGGTGAAGCCCTCGCCAACAACAACGAGCTTGAGGCCGCCGCCGCCAACCTGCGTCGCGTCCGCGCGGCCCTGGGCGAGGCGCGCGTCGGTCGGTTCCCGTCGACCACCACCAGCGCCGCCTACAACCGCAGCCGCGTCTCGGCCGCGACCCTGCCGGCGGGCACCCTGCCGCCGGGGACCGATGCGCCCGAGACCGACGCCTACGACGCCGGTCTGGACGTCTCGTACGAGGTCGACCTGTTCGGCCGCGTCGAATCGACCATCCGCGCCGCCCGCGCGGACGCCGCCGCCGCCGAGGCCGCCCTGGACATCGTCCGGGTCACGGTCGCGGCGGAAACGGCCCGGGCCTATGCCGACGCCTGCTCGGCCAACGCCCAGATCGCGGTGGCGGAGCGGACCATCGGCCTGCAGACCGACACGGTCGGCCTGACCCAGCGCCTGCTGGACGCCGGTTCGGGCAACGGGCTGGACGTCGCCAGCGCCCGCGCGGCGCTGGAGTCGACCCGCGCGACCCTGCCGCCCCTGCGGGCCCAGCGCGACGGCGCCCTGTTCCGTCTGGCCACCCTGACCGGGCGCACCCCGGCGGAAGCCAGCGCGGCGGCCCGCGCCTGCCAGACCCCGCCGCAACTGTCGCAGCCCATCCCGGTCGGCGACGGCGCGGCCCTGCTGGCCCGTCGTCCCGACATCCGTCAGGCCGAACGCAACCTGTCCGCCGCGGCGGCGCGGGTGAATGTGGCCACCGCCGACCTGTTCCCGCGCATCACCCTGGGCGGATCGGCCGGGGTGACCGCCGGTGACACCGACGCCCTGGGCGACAGCGAGAATTTCCGCTTCTCGTTCGGCCCGCTGATCAGCTGGTCCTTCCCGAACGTGTTCGCCGCCCGCGCGCGGATCGAACAGGCGGGGGCCTCGTCGGACGCCGCCCTGGCGACGTTCGACCAGACGGTGCTGACGGCCCTGCAGGAGACGGAAACGGCCCTGGCCAACTACGCCAACGAGCTGGACCGCCGGTCGGCCCTGCAGTCGGCGCGGGACCAGGCCGCCAACGCCGCCCGCCTGTCGCGCCTGCGCTTCGACGCCGGCGCCGACAGCTTCCTGACGGTGCTGGACGCGGAGCGGACCCTGGCCGCCGCCGACGCCCAGCTGGCCGCCTCGAACGCCCAGGTCACCACCTACCAGATCGCCCTGTTCAAGGCGCTGGCGGGCGGCTGGGAAGCCGAAAGCTGAGACTTCCGGTTCAAGGCTGAGATGATGGAGGGGAGGCTGGATACAGCCTCCCCTTTTTTATGCCTGCCTCCCTCTCCCGATGGGAGAGGGATCTACGCCCGCTTCGCCTTCACCGCCGCCGCCTCCTCGCGGGGCAACACGTGGCGGAAGTGGGTGACCGCCACCGGCCAGGTCTCCAGCAGCCTGCGCGCCAGAGGGGAGCCGGTCTCCACAGCGTGACGGGTCACCAGCTCGTGCAGGCGCTGGCCCGCCTCGCCCATCACCGCGCCGGCGATGACCGAGGCGCTGTTGAAGCGATCCGCCGCCGTGCCTTCGGGGTCGTGGATGAAGGCCTCGCCGCCGCTCATGCCGGCGCCGAAATTCCAGCCCGTCGTCCCCAGCACCACCACGGCGCCGCCGGTCATGTATTCGCAGCCGTGCGCGCCGCAGCCCTCGATGACCGCCGTGGCGCCCGAGTTGCGAACGGCGAAACGCTCGCCCGCCGCGCCCGCCGCGAACAGCTTGCCGCTGGTCGCGCCATACAGGCAGGTGTTGCCGATGACCGCCGCGCCCGCCTGCCATGACGGGGGACGGACGATGATCTCGGCGCCCGACAGGCCCTTGCCGACATAATCATTGGCCTCGCCGTCCAGCTCGATCTTGAGACCCTTCATCCCCCAGGCCGCCAGCGACTGCCCGGCGGCGCCGCGCAGGTTCAGGGTCAGGTGGCCGTCCGGCAGGTCCGAGCCGTACTGGCGCACGATGTGCGACGACAGGCGCGTGCCGATGGTCCGCTGGGTGTTGGCGACCGAATAGGTCAGCTGCATCTTCTCGCGGCGGGCCAGGAAGGGCTCGGCGTCCTGGACGATGCGAGCGTCCAGCGCGTCGGGCACCGCATTGCGCGGCGCGTCGGCGGGCTGGCGCGCGTCCCCCTCGCCCACCCGCACCAGCAGGGGGTTCAGGTCGAGATCGTCCAGATGCTCGCTGCCGCGGGAGACCTGCTTGAGCAGATCGGTGCGGCCGACGGCTTCGTCCAGCGACCGCAGGCCGAGCGAGGCCAGAACCTCGCGCGTCTCCTCGGCGATGAAGCTGAACAGGTTGACCACCTTCTCCGGCGTGCCGGTGAACATGGCGCGCAGCCGCTCGTCCTGGACGCAGACCCCGACGGGGCAGGTGTTGGAGTGGCACTGGCGGACCATCAGGCAGCCGACGGCGATCAGGCTGGCGGTGCCGATGCCGTATTCCTCGGCGCCCAGCATGGCGGCGACGACCACGTCACGACCGGTCTTGATCCCGCCGTCCGTGCGCAGGCGGACGTGGCCACGCAGGCCGTTCAGGCTGAGCACCTGATGGGCCTCGGATAGGCCCAGCTCCCACGGCATGCCCGCGTGCTTGATCGAACCCATGGCCGAGGCGCCGGTGCCGCCGTTGTGGCCGGCGACCAGGATAATGTCGGCCTTGGCCTTGGCGACCCCCGCGGCCACCGCCCCGATGCCCGACGAGGCCACCAGCTTCACCGTCACCCGCGCGACCGGGTTGATCTGCTTCAGGTCGTAGATGAGCTGGGCCAGATCCTCGATCGAATAGATGTCGTGGTGCGGCGGCGGCGAGATCAGGCCCACGCCCGGCGTCGAATGACGCATGCGGGCGATGAACTCGGTGACCTTGAAGCCGGGCAGCTGACCGCCCTCGCCGGGCTTGGCGCCCTGGGCCACCTTGATCTCGATCTCGCGGCACTGGTTCAGATACTCGGCCGTGACGCCGAAGCGGCCCGAGGCGATCTGCTTGACCGCGCTGTTCGGATTGTCGCCGTTCGGACGCGGGTGATAGCGCTCCGGGTCCTCACCGCCCTCGCCCGAGACCGAGCGGGCGCCGATGCGGTTCATGGCGATGTTCAGCGTCTCGTGCGCCTCGGGCGACAGGGCGCCCAGGGACATGCCGGGAGTGACGAAGCGCTTGCGGATCTCGTTGACGCTCTCGACCTCCTCGACCGGGATCGGCAGGGCCTCGCGGAAGTCCAGCAGGTCGCGCAGGGCCGTGGCGGGCAGCTCGCGCGCCCGGCGGCTGTAGGCCTTGAATCGTTTGTAGTCGCCGCGCGTGGTGGCGTCCTGCAGGCGGTGGATCATCTCGGCGTCCCAGGCGTGGGTCTCCTCGCCCGCCCGGATGCGGTGGGCCCCGCCGATGCGCAGGCGCGCCCGGTCGGCGGCGAAACCGCGCGCCGCCTTGGCCACCGACTGCTCCTCGATGCCCGCCAGACCGACGCCCGAGATGCGCGAGGTCATGCCCGGGAAGAACTCGGCCACCAGAGCGCGCGACAGGCCGAGCGCCTCGAACTCGCAGGCGCCGCGATAGGCCGAAATGACCGAGATGCCCTTCTTGGCGAGGATCTTCATCAGCCCCGCCTCGACCGCCGTCCGATGGTTCAGGCAGGCGTCGCGCAGGGACAGGCCGGGATAGCGCCCGGCCGCGAGACGCTCGAGGAAGGTCTCCTGCGCCAGCCAGGCGTTGACCGCCGTGGCCCCGCAACCGACCAGAACGGCGAAGGCGTGGGCGTCGATCGCCTCGGCCGAACGCACCACCAGTGAGCAGTAGGTCCGCAGGCCCGCCTCGATCAGGCGGCCGTGCACCGCCGCCGTGGCCAGGATCATCGGGATCAGCGGACGATCCTCGCCCGCCCGTTCGTCGGTCAGGACAATCAGGCCCGCCCCGTCCCGCGCCGCCGCGACGGCCTCGGCGCGGATGCGGTCCAGGGCGGCGCGCAGGGCCTCGCCCTCCCGTCCGCCCTCGGCCGGCGCCGGGAAGGTGCAGTCGATCACCGTTGTCGAGCCCGCGCCGACGACGCCGAGCATGCGCTCGTACATGCCGTTGGTCAGGACCGGGCTGTCCAGCATGAAGACCCGGGTCTGGGTCTCGTCCTGGGCCAGGATGTTGCCCAGGTTCTTGAATCGGGTGCGCAGGCTCATCGCCCCGGCTTCGCGCAGGGAGTCGATCGGCGGGTTGGTGACCTGGGCGAAGGCCTGTCGGAAATAGTGGGCGAAGGGTCGCGACTGTTCGGACAGGACGGCGGGCGGGGTGTCGTCCCCCATGGAGCCCACGGCCTCCTTGCCCTCCGCGGCCATGGGATCGAGCAGGGACTCGATGTCCTCCTGCGTCCAGCCGACGGCGGCCTGGAAGCGGGTCAGGGCCTCGCCCTCCAGCTTGCGGGGCTCATCGCCCGGACCGACCAGCGGCTCCAGCGCGACCATGTTCGACAGCCACTCCCGGTAGGGATGCTTGGCCGCCAGCCGGTCGATGGTTTCCGCCTCGTCGTAGAGGCGGCCCGCCTCCAGATCGATGGAGATCATCCGGCCGCCGTTGATGTGCAGGCGGCGCGCGATGCGGTCGTCCGAGACGCCGGTCATGCCGGCCTCAGAGCCGCAGATCAGCAGGCCGTCCACGGTCTCGGCCGCCCGCAGTGGGCGCAGGCCGTTGCGGTCCTTGCCCGCCACGACCCAGCGGCCGTCGGTGGCGCAGACCGCCGCCGGACCGTCCCACGGCTCCATGACGGCATTGCAGTAGGCGTAGAGGGCGCGGTGATCGTCCGAGATCATGCCCTCGATCGGCGCCTCCGGAATCAGCAGGGCCTTGACCATGGGCGCCGGGCGACCGGCGCGGACCAGAACCTCGAACACATTGTCCAGGGCGGCGGAGTCCGAGCCGCCGGGCTGGATCACCGGCTTGACCGTCTGGTCGTCGGCGCCGAAGGCCTCGGCGGTCATGCGGATCTCGTGGCTGCGCATCCAGTTGGCGTTGCCGCGCAGGGTGTTGATCTCACCGTTGTGGGCCAGCATGCGGAAGGGCTGGGCCAGACGCCATTCGGGGAAGGTGTTGGTCGAATAGCGCTGGTGGAACAGGGCGACGTTCGCCTCCACCCGCGGGTCGGCCAGGTCCGGGTAGAAGTCCGCCAGCGCCTCGGCCAGCATCATCCCCTTGTAGATCACCGACCGCGCCGACAGGGAGCAGACGTAGAAATGCTGCAGCCCCGCCGCCGTGGCGCGGGTCTCGATGCGACGCCGCAGCAGGTACAGGGCCCGCTCCAGGTCCTCGCCGTCCAGCCCCTCGGGCGGGGCCAGCATGATCTGCTCGATCTCGGGACGGGTTGCGGCGGCGCGCTGGCCCAGCACCTCGGCGCGGTGCGGCACCTGACGCCAGCCGTACAGCCAGAAGCCGGCGGACAGGGCCTCACGCTCGACGATGGTGCGGGCCTGTTCCTGGGCGCCGAGGTCGACGCGGGGCAGGAAGATCATGCCGACAGCGATGGGCCCGGGGCGCGGCTCGTGGCCGGCGTCGCGGACCTGGGCCTCGAAGAAGGCGCGCGGCAGGCCGATCAGGATGCCGGCGCCGTCGCCCGACTTGCCGTCGGCGTCCACCGCCCCCCGGTGCCAGATGGCCGACAGCGCCTTCAGCGCCAGGTCCACCACCTCGCGGCGCGGCTGGCCGTCGATGGCGGCCACCAGACCGACGCCGCAGGCGTCCCGCTCGGACGCCGGGTCATAGGCATGGGCGTCGATCAGCTTCTGCCGGTCGGCCTCGAAGGTGTTCAGGTCAAAGGTCACGCCGCGGCCCTCCGTTGCGAGGACAGCCACGCATCAATTTCACTGGCCGCATCCTGTCCGTCGCGGACCGCCCAGACCACCAGCGAGGCGCCGCGCACGATGTCGCCGGCGGCGAAGACACCCTCCAGCGTGGTGGCCTTGGTCGCGCCGGCGGTGCGGATGGTCCGCCAGTCCGTCAGGGCCAGGTCCGGCGTGTCGAACAGCGCCGGCATGTCTTCCGGCTCGAAGCCCAGGGCCTCGATGACCAGATCGGCGGGGACGTCGAACTCCCCGCCCGCGACCGGCTCGACCGACCAGCGGCCGTCGGCCGACTGGGCCGCCAGCGCCATGCGCTGGGCGCGCACGCCGGTGACGCCCGAGGCGCCGCCCAGCACGGCGCGGGGCGCGGCCAGCCATTCGAAGACCACGCCCTCCTCCTCCGCATTGGCGGTCTCGCGCGCGCTGCCGGGCATGTTGTCCCGGTCGCGGCGGTAGAGGCAGGTGACCGAGGTCGCGCCCTGGCGGATGGCGGTGCGCAGGCAGTCCATGGCGGTGTCGCCGCCGCCGATGACGACGACCTTCCGGCCCGAGGCGTTCAGCGCTCCGCCGTCGAAGGCCGGGACCGCGTCGCCGAAGCCCTTGCGATTGGAGGCGATCAGATAGTCGAGGGCGGCGACCACGCCGTCCGAGCCGCAGCCCGGCGCGGTCAGGCGACGGGCCTGGTAGACGCCGGTGGCGACCAGCACCGCATCATGGGCGGCGCGCACCTCGGCGAAGGGCAGGGCGCCGCCGACATCGACGCCCAGCCTGAACTCGACCCCGCCGTCGATCAGGCGGTCGACGCGGCGGCCGACCACATGCTTCTCCAGCTTGAAGCCGGGGATGCCGTAGGTCAGCAGGCCGCCCGCGCGATCGTGGCGGTCGTAGACCGTGACGGCGTAGCCGGCGCTGCGCAGGCGGTCGGCGGCGGCCAGGCCCGCGGGACCCGCGCCGACGATGCCGACGGACTGCCCCTTCTCGGCGCGGGGCCGAATGGGATCGACCCAGCCGTTCTCGAACGCCTGATCACCCAGCCAACGCTCGACGGAGCCGATGGTGACCGTCTCCCAGCCGGACTGCTCCAGCGTGCAGGCCCCTTCGCAGAGGCGGTCCTGCGGACAGATACGGCCGCAGATTTCCGGCATGGTCGAGGTGGCCTCCGACTGACGCCAGGCCTCCTCGGCCCGCCCTTCAGCGGCCAGCCGCAGCCAGTCGGGAATATTGTTCTGGAGCGGGCAGGCCGACTGGCAGAACGGCACGCCGCACTGGGCGCAGCGACTGGACTGGCCACGGCCCGCATCCGGTCCGAAATCCGCATAGATTTCGGCATGGTTCTGCACGCGCTCCGCCGCCGCGACCTTGGACGGCCCGGTGCGGGGGATAACAACGAAAGTCTGGTTCACGGACGCCAAGGCTAGCCCTCTTCGCAACTGCGAACTTTGTACGGACGGGAAGGCCTTCAGGCAATTTTTATGCTGTCCTTGCGCAAACAGCAGGACAACCAGAAAAGACTGACCGGCAAGACCCGCCTGAATGGCAAGGCCTTGCCGGTCATGGCCGGGCGGAAGGGACGCCCAGATCCGTTCAGAAGAGGAATTTCAGCGTGGCGACGGCGCGGTCGTCGTAGAGCGGCCCGTCCACATCGGTGCCGTGATAGCGGCCGTCGATCACGATGTTGTCGGTGATGGCGTAGGCCGCGCCCAGGTTCCAGGCCGTGTAGTCGTCGGTGACGTCGAGGTACTGATAGCCGACGGCGCCGCTGAGGGTCAGCTTGGCGATGGGCGAGTAGCCGATGTTCGCCTCGACATAGGTGGCGCTCTCATCCGCGCCGAAGAAGTCCGGCGAGTAGTAGAGGGCGCCGCCGAGGGTCACCGGGCCGATCGCCCGGGAGACCGCGGCCTTGGCTTCGAAGAAGCTGTAGTCCGAGCCCGACGGGTCGTTCACATAGAGGTAGCCGACCACGCCGAAGTCGAAGGCGAAACCGCCCGCCTCGGTGCGGTAGCCGCCGTAGACATCGACCTCGGCGTCGGTGTCGTCGCCGAAGTCGACGTTCGAGGCCCAGGCTCCGACGTAGAATCCGGACTCGAAGCCGACGTCGACGCCGAGCTGGAGCGCCGGCTCCTCGTCGGTCTGGCTGACGCCGCGGAAAACGTAGTCCGAGGTCACGGCGGCGTTGAAGCTGACGTCCTGGGCGCTGGCGGTCGAGGCCGCGGCGGTGGCGATGAGAGCGGCGGCGAAGGCCGCGGCGCAGTAGGCGATTTTCATTGTTCTTGTCCCCAACTTGTTTGGTCGATGTTCGGCACGCAAACGCTTACTGGGCCCGGAGCGGGAGGAGAGAGCCCCCGCTCCGGAAGCAGGCTCAGACGGATTCCAGAGCCTCGCCGTGCAGGTGGGTGTCGAGGCCCTCTTCCTCAGCCTCGGCGCTGACACGCAGACCGGTGGTGAACTTGCAGATGATCAGGATCACCAGGGTGCCCACCGCGCTGTAGGCGATGGTCCAGCCCAGACCGATCAGCTGGGTCATGACATTGGCCCCTTCCGACAGGCTGTTGATCGCGGTGGAGGCGAACACGCCGGTCAGCAGGGCGCCGGCCAGACCGCCCGCGCCGTGGATGCCGAAGGCGTCCAGCGAGTCGTCGTAGCGGAGCAGCTTCTTGATCCACACCGACGAGGCGTAGCAGACCGGTCCGGCGATCAGGCCGATCAGCACCGCGCCCTTCGGGTCGACGAAGCCGGCGGCCGGCGTGATGGCGACCAGGCCGGCGACGATGCCGGACAGCACGCCGATCAGCGACGCCTTCTTCTTCTCGATGACCTCGACGATCTTCCAGGTGATGGAGGCGGCGGCGGCGGCCAGGATGGTGTTGATCAGGGCCACGCCGGCGAGCGAGTTCGCCGCGCCCGCCGAACCGGCGTTGAAGCCGATCCAGCCGACCAGCAGCAGCGAGGCGCCGATCATGGTCAGCACCGGGTTGTGGGCCGTGATCGGCTCCTTGCCGTAGCCCTTGCGGGCGCCGAGGAAGATCGCGCAGACCAGACCGGCCACGCCGGAGTTGACGTGCACGACCGCGCCGCCGGCGAAGTCCAGCACCCCGGCTCCGCCGAGGAAGCCCCCGCCCCAGACCCAGTGGGCGATCGGCGCATAGACCAGCAGCGACCAGAGCGCCGTGAACAGCAGCAGGCCGGTGTATTTCAGACGTTCGGCGAAGGCGCCGGTCACCAGGGCCGGGGTGATGATCGCGAAGGTCATCTGGAACGACAGGAAGACGAACTCCGGAATGCCCGGCAACAGGCTGTGCGCCGTCTCCATGCCGACTCCGTTCAGAAGCACGGCGTCGAAGCTGCCGATGAACTGGTTCACCGTCTCGGCCGGCAGGCCGCCGAGGTCGCCCGCCGTCCCGAAGGCGATCGAGTAGCCGGCGATAAACCAGACCAGGGTCGCGACGGCGAAGACGCCGACCGACTGGGTGATGGTGGCGATCACGTTCTTGCGGCGGACCATGCCGCCATAGAAGAGCGCCAGACCCGGAAGGGTCATCAGCAGGACCAGGGCCGTGGATGTGGCCAGCCAGGCCGTGCCTGCGCTGTCCAGTTCCAGCGGAACCTGATGTCCCAGAAGCGCGGGCGCCGCATCGGCCCCCGTCGCGATTGCCGTGGTCAGAAGGCCAAGGCCGAGCGCCAGGCCACTGCGAAGTCGTGTCATCTCAATCCCCCAAAGGACGCCGTTACGCATTAGCGAACTCTTTACCGCACCTGCGAAATGCGCAAGTGGCCGGATCAAGATTCAGGAATTTTTGTTGCCGCTGAAACGCACCTGAATCTTTCATGTGCAATAACATTCCTCGATTTCCGGATTCAAAGACGCAATCACGCCGAACAATGGTCAAGCTTTGCAATTCGCAATCGCAGCATTTTTGAAGGCTTGACGGACGCGATCGGCTTCGCCACCGTAAGGACACTCATCAAGACCGGCTGAGGGATAGGCCCTTTGACGCCGGGGCAACCTTCCAGAGATCCACCCGATCCCTGGAGATGGTGCCAACTCCTGCGGGGCGTCTTCGGAAGCCGCGAGAGATGAGTGAAGCGAGCGGACCTTCACGGGTCCGGACGACTTCACGGGTCTTTCTTCGCAGATGTTGGTTCGCCCCATCGGTTTCGCTGAGCGGAGCCGGAGCGGACAGTGGCGTCCACCACCGAATGGATCATCGACGAGGCCCCCGGCCGGGATGTCAGCGCCGCGATTCCGGCCGACTTCCGGCTGGCCTCGGGTGAGCGTCTGGCCGCGGACGCGGTGACCGGTCGCCTGCACGGCCCGGTCACGGGGCCGCTGGTGGTGATCGCGGGCGGCATCTCGAGCGGCCGCTTCGCCGCCCGCTGGTGGTCGTGGGCCGTCCGTCACGGCGGCCCGGTCGATCTGGACCGCGCCCGCGTGCTGGCCTTCGACCTGCTGCCCGGCAAGACCGATCCGGGCGTCACCATCACCACCGCGGACCAGGCCCGACTGCTGGGCCTGCTGCTGGATGCGCTGGGCGAAGCCCGCGTCGACGCCTTCGTCGGCGCCTCGTACGGCGGCTGTATCGGCCTGGCCTTCGCGGCGACCTTCCCCGAACGGATCGGCGAACTGGTGGTCATCTCGGCCGCCCACCGCGCCCATCCCGCCGCCACCGCCTGGCGCGGGGTGCAGCGCCGGCTGCTGGCCTTCGCCCGCGACTGCGGTCGCGAGGCGGAGGGCGTCGCGCTGGCCCGGGAGCTGGCCATGACCACCTATCGCACCGCCGACGAATTCGACTGGCGCTTCGCCACCACGGCCCCGGCGGAAGCGGGCGCCCCCTACCCGGTCTGCGACTACCTGATCGCCCGCGGCGCGGACTACGCGGAGGCCACCAGCGCCGATCGCTGGATCTCCCTGTCCGACTCGCTGGACCGGCACGCCGTCGCGCCGGAAGCGATCGCCTGCCCGCTGACCCTGTTGGGCTTCACCACCGACCGTCTGGTCCCGATCGAGGACCTGCGTGACCTCGCCGCCCGCGCGCCCGCGCTGCGTCGCTTTGACGAGGCCGGTTCGATCTTCGGTCACGACGCCTTCCTGAAGGAGCGCGAGGTCGTCGGCCGCTCGCTCCACGACGCCCTTTCTCCCCTGTACGCCCGCCAGCCTGACGAGATCGCCGCATGACCTGTTCCAGCGAAGCCCATCCCTGTACCACCGCCGCCCGTCACGGCGTGAACAACGATCCGGCGCACGGGGCGGTGATGCCGCCGCTGTACCTGTCCTCGAACTACAGCTTCGACGGCCTCGAGGGTAAGCGGAAGTACGACTACACGCGTTCGGGCAATCCGACCCGCGACGTTCTGGGCGAGACGCTGGCGAAGCTGGAAGGCGGCGCCGGGGCGGTGATCACGGCGACCGGCATGGCCGCGGTCGACCTGGCCCTGTCGTCCCTGGAGCCCGGCGACCTGTTGCTGGCTCCGCACGACCTGTACGGCGGCACCCACCGCCTGCTGAGCGCCCGCGCGCGTCGCAATCATTTCGATGTGCAGTTCGTGGACCAGAACGACCGGGAGGCGCTGGACGCCGCCTTCGCCCTGAAGCCGAAACTGATCCTGATCGAGACGCCGTCGAACCCGCTGATGCGCGTGGTGGACGTGGCCGACATCTGCGCCCGCGCCCACGCCGTCGGCTGCAAGGCGGCCGTGGACAACACCTTCCTGTCGCCGGCCCTGCAGAACCCGATCGCCCTGGGCGCCGACCTGGTGATCCATTCGACCACGAAATACATCAACGGCCATTCGGACGTGGTCGGCGGCGCCGTCGTGGCCCGGGACCAGGCCGATCTGGAACAGCTGACCTGGTGGGCCAACTGCCTGGGCGTCACGGGCTCGCCCTTCGACGCCTATCTGACCCTGCGCGGGGTTCGCACCCTCTTCGCCCGTGTCGAGCGTCAGCAGGCCACGGCCGGCCGGATCGCCGAATGGCTCGACGCCCACCCGGCGGTGAAGCGCGTCAACTATCCCGGCCTGAAGAGCCACCCCGGCCACGACATCGCCGCCCGCCAGCAGAAGGGCTTCGGCGCCATGCTCAGCTTCGAGCTGGCCGACCTCGACGCCGTGCGCACCCTGGTGGATCAGCTGGAGGTCTTCACCCTGGCGGAGTCGTTGGGCGGGGTTGAGAGCCTGATCGCCCACCCGACCCTGATGACCCACGCGGCCATGACGCCCGAGGCCCGGATCACCGCCGGGATCACCGACGGCCTGCTGCGCCTGTCCATCGGGCTGGAGCATCCGGAGGACCTGCTGGCCGACCTGTCGGCGGCGCTGGACGCGGTGCTCGCCGCAACCTCGCTGGACGCCGAGGCCGCCTGACATGACCGCCGCCTCCCTGCCCCTGCCCCGCCCGGCCACCGGCGCGGACCAGACCGCCCGCGCCGCGGAAGAACCCGTGGCCCTGCTGCAACTGGACGTCACCGACGCGGGCGAGGCCGCCAGCGCGGTCTACCGCGAGTTCCGGCGCGGTCGTCGCGTGGTCGCGGTGGCGTCGGGCGGCCGCCGTTGACGCCGCCGCCCGACTGTACATTGACCGTATAGG